>DATJYN010000016.1:0-4282 GCA_035499575.1 Burkholderiales bacterium
GCAGATCGACGCCATGTACGCCGGCCGCGAGTGGCTCTCCGATCAGTACTCCGTGCTCGATCCCTATGCCTTCATCTTCTACTTCTGGCACCACCGCCGCGGCGAACCCGTGGCGGAGCTGAAGAACTACACCGCCATGAAGGACCGCATGCTCAAGCGTCCCGCGGTACAGCGCGTGATCGCGGATGAGGGGCTGAAGATTTGATGAAAACATTCCTGAAAATGCTGGCCGTCGCATTCATGCTGGCGGCCGCTCCGCAGTTTGCAATCGGGAAGGAAGTGCCGGCGAAGGACGGCACGGTGCGTTGCCCGCCGGGAAACAATGGAAAAGGGGGGCGCTACGACCCGTCCAAGGCGAAATGCGTCAATGGCGTGGTGCTCAGCGAGGGGCAGGAGTGGTGTCCGCGGGGCCCCAACGGCAAAGGGGGCGTCTACGTGACGGAAGGAGCCCAATGCGTGGGCGGCAGGACGCTGCCGATCGGGCAGGGCTGGTGCCCGGGCCCCGGCGGCACGGGAGGCCCGTTCAACGAAGCCGACGACCGCTGCGTCGGCGGCAAGCTGGTGGCGATCGTGAAGGAGAAATGCCCGCCCGGGCCCAACGGGCCGGGAGGCATCTACGAAAAGGACAAGTACCGCTGCGTCGGCGGCAAGGTGATCCTGAGCTGGCAGGAGTGGTGTCCGAAGGGCGCCAACGGACCCGGCGGCGCGTATATCAAGAACGGCGGCCGCTGCGACGACGGCAGGGTCGTGCGCAAGTAGAAATCGGCCGCGCCTAGGCGGCCGCGACGGCGCCCTTCATCTTGCTGATGACGCCGCCCATGATGCGCTCGAAGAACGGCACTTCCGGTTCTTCCTCCATGAGCAGCGCCTCGCCGGTGCGCAGGCGCCGCACGACCTCGTTGCGCGTGCACTCGATGTAGTCCTTTTCGCTCCGGTCGCGGAAGATGTAGCGCGTCTTGCGCGGGGTCATGAAGATCAGCCTCACCGGCCGGTGGGATTCCTCGCCGTCGCCGCCCTTTTCCTTCCATTCGAACCAGTCGCCGACCCTGAGGGCGTCGGGATCGGTGGCGTGGCGCGAAAGGTTCATCGCCGTTTCTTCGGCGTCCGGTTCCAGTCCGGCGACCTGCACCCTGCCTTCGCCGAACGGGTTCTTGATCGTGATCTTCGGAGTGAAGTCGAGCGCCGCGGCCGGAGCTTTCGGCGCTTCCGGCACCGGCGCGGCGGCGCTTTTCACGGGCGCGCTCAGGATCGCGGTGTGCAGGCGCATGAGTTCGGGGAAGAACGCCTCGCGCACGGCGTCGTCGATGCCGGCGGCCTGCAGTCCGGCGGTGAGGCTCTTCAGCAGCACCGGCACCACGCCCGCGAGCTTGCGCCGGTCTTCGGTGCTCTTGTTGGGCTGCACGCTCCAGATGAGCTGGTCCACCACCTCGATGGAGCGGTTCCAGGGCTCGCTCACCGGGCCGCGCTTGACGTGGATCAGCATCATCAGCTGCAGCCACTGCTCGATGATGAATTCCAGCACCGGGCCCGGCAGCGCCTGCCCCGGCACCTGCAGGCGCGCGCTCACGGCGGCCTGCGCCGCGGCCTTGGCGATGCCGAGCGCCTCTTCCTGCACGATCTTTTCCGCGGCGGCGCGCGCTTCCGCCTCGATGCGCTCGTCCTCGCGCTGCATCAGCGCGATCAGCCCCTCGCGCACCACGCCGAAGATGCCGGCGTCGTCCTTGTAGCCGGTGATCAGCTCCTGCAGGATGGCCTCGAGGTGGCCGTAGAGCGCGCTGTCGGTGTTGAAGTCGGCGGGCAGGCGGATCGCGATCTCGCCCAGCGTGTCGAGCAGCAGGCGCGCCGGGTTGTCCTTCTTGGAGAAGAACTCCTTGTCGGCGATGGCCACCTTGAGCATCGGGATCTGCAGCCGGCCGATGAGGCCCTTGGCGCCGAGCGGGATCTTCGGGTCGTCGAACAGCTGGTCGAAGAGGCGGGCGACGACGTCCAGCGTCATCGCGTCCATCTGGCCCATGCTGGTGCCGACGCTGGAGGACTTCAGTTCGTGCAGGATGTTCGCCGTGCCGGGCCCGCCCGGGCCGGTGGGCAGCGTCGCGCCGGCGCCCAGCGCCGCGAGGCCGTCCAGCTGCAGCTGCGTGAGCGAGCCGAGCAGTTCGGCGCCCTGCATCAACGGCGTGCCGCCGACGCCGTTGCCCGGACCGCCGCCACCCCCGCCGCCGCCCGCGGCGGCCATCAGCTTCTGCAGGGCGGCGAACATGTCCTCCGCGGGGGACTCTTCGTCGTCGCCGGCGTCGACTTCCTTGAATTTCTTCTTCGAGCGGTCCTTCTTCGGCGCGCCGTAGCGGATCTTCGGCAGGATCGAGTTCTGCACCAGCAGGTCGTTCACCGCCTTGTAGATCGAGCGGACGGCGTCCAGCACGTGGTCGTCGAACAGCAGCAGGAACACCGAGCGCAGCTCGACGCCCTCGATCAGGTTGCGGCAGCAGTGCTTGTAGGCGTCGCAGATGGCGTTCGGGCTGAGCGGGTTCGCCTCCGACTGCAGGTCGGCGTCGCCGAGCAGCACGCCCACGCGCTGGTCGAGCGCGTTGATCTCGTCCTCGCAGATGCGCCGCAGCCGGGCCGCCAGCTCGTTGAACTTGAGCGTCTCCTCCAGGTCGTCGTCCGCCACCAGCGAGAGCTCGAGCGAGGAGAGGTCGGCGTCGGAGAAGCTGCCGCCGGTCTTCTTCGCCTTGTTGGTGCGCTGCTGGAACTCGGCCAGGAAGCGCGAGTGGAACAGCTTCTCGAATTCAGCGCGCTTGGTGCGCGCGGCATCCTTCGCCGCGAGGTAGAGCTTCTGCGTCTCGCGGTTCTGCGTCTTGGTGGCGAGTTCCGAAAGCGCGTCGTCCGTCTTCGCGAGCATGGCGGCGATGGCGGTGTCCAGCTGCGCGCAGGCGAGGTCCCGGCACTGCATGAGCAGCGCGTCGAAGGCAGAGGAACCCTGCATCACCGTGGACAATTCCGAGACGCCCATGTCAAGAAGTGTAAGGATTGTAAGCCATTGACCATGTGAGGGATTTAACGAAACCGCGGAAACAGGGCGAACATCTGCTATGACTCTGCGTCGGAAGCCCCCGCCATGTCCCTGAAACGCCCCAAAGGCGACCCCGGCACCCTCGTCGTCCTCGAGCACAGCTCGAAGACTCTCAAGGGAAATCCGCTCGGCGACCCTCACCTGAGAAAGCTCGGCGTCTGGCTGCCGCCTGGCTACGACCATTCCGCCAGGAAACGCTACCCGGTGCTCTACGACCTGGTCGGCTTCACCGGCTCCGGCCTCGCGCACGCCAACTGGAAGCCCTTCGGCGACAACGTGCCCGAGCGCGCCGCGCGCCTCATCCACGAAAAGAAAATGGGGCCGGTCATCATCGTCTTCCCCGACTGCTTCACCGCGCTCGGCGGCAACCAGTACGTCAACTCATCCGCGATCGGCAACTACGCCGACTACCTCACGCGCGAAATCATTCCCTTCGTGGACGGCGAATTCCGCACCCTCGCCAGCCGCGAGCACCGCGGCTGCTTCGGCAAATCCTCCGGCGGCTACGGCTCGATCATCCACGGCATGAAGTACCCGCAGTACTGGGGCGCCATCGCCAACCACTCCGGCGACGCCTACTTCGACTTCGTCTACTGGCACGACTGGCCGAACACCCTGAACGAGCTCGCCAAGTACCGCAGCCCCAAGCGCAAACCCGGCGCGCAGAAATTCCCCCGCAACCGCAAACTCGAAGCCGGCCTGGACGACGGCCGCATCAAGCGCTTGCTGCAAAACGTCTGGAAGCGCGAAAAACTCTCGGGCAGGGAAGGTCACGCCATCATGAACCTCTGCATGGCCGCCACCTACGACCCCGATCCGCGCGCCCCCAACGGCTTTCGCATTCCATTCAACGCCGAGACCGGCGAAGCCATCCCCGGGCGCTGGCGCAACTGGCGGCGCCACGACCCGATCAATCTCGTTTCGAGATATCGCTCCAATTTGAAAACGTTGCGCGGGATCTACATCGACTGCGGCTGGCGCGACCAGTACCATATCCACTACGGCTCGCGGCTGCTGTCGCAGCGGCTGGCTGGAGCGCGGATCAAGCACCGGTACGAGGAGTTCGACGACGACCATTCCGATGTCGACTATCGGATGGATATCAGCTTGCCGTTTCTCTATCGGGCGTTGATGCGATGACGTTGCGCTAGTGGGATGTCTGGCACTCTAAGGAGCGCCCCGTAGCTTCGTCTTCGGCTTGGTTCTCCTAGT
>DATJYN010000017.1:0-15869 GCA_035499575.1 Burkholderiales bacterium
GTGTTCGAAGAGTTCAGGCAGGTCGGCAGCGACTACACCAGGAAGGCCGAGGGCACCGGCCTCGGCCTCGCGCTGACCAAGCGCTTCGTCGAGCTGCATGGCGGCGAGATCCGCCTGGAGAGCCGGCTCGGCGCAGGATCCACTTTCATCTTTACGCTACCGGTGCGCACCTGATGTCTATCCTGCCATGAGCCTCGTACTGATCGTCGAAGACAACGAAAAGAACATGAAGCTCGCTCGCGACGTGCTGCAGGCGCGAGGCTACCAGACCCTGGAAGCGGTCACCGGCGAGGAGGGGGTACGACTTGCCCTCGAGCGCAAGCCGGATCTGGTGCTGATGGACATCCAGCTTCCGGGCATCAACGGGGTGGAGGCCTTTCGGCGCATCCGCGCGGATGCGGCCACGGCACATATCCCGGTCGCAGCGGTGACTGCTTCGGTGACCCCGACCGACCGGAGCGAGATCACCGCGGCCGGCTTCGATGCGTTCCTGAGCAAGCCGATCAACCTGAAGGAATTCCTCGACGCGGTGAAGCGCCTCACCGGGGGCGGAGGCCAGTAGATGGCGCTGCGAATTCTGGTCGTCGATGACACGCCGCAGAACGTCAAGCTTTTCACCGACCTGCTGATCGCGAAGGGCTATGCGGTGACGAGCGCGACGAACGGAGAGGAGGCGCTGGCGAGCATCGCTGCCGGGCCGCCGGACCTGGTGCTGCTCGACGTCATGATGCCGGGGATTTCCGGTTACGAGGTCTGCCGGAAGATCCGCGAAAACCCGGCCACGGCGCTGCTGCCCGTGGTGATGGCCACCTCGCTCGATCCGAACCAGGAGCGCATCAAGGGCATCGAAGCGGGTGCCGACGATTTCCTCTCCAAGCCGGTAAACCAGGCGGAGCTGTTCGCGCGCGTGCGTTCGCTGCTGCGCATCAAGGGGCTGCAGGACGAGCGCCTATCGCGCCTGAAGAGTTTCTTTTCGCCGCAACTTGCCGAGGCGATCACCGCGGGCAGGGGCGAGGAGTTGCTGAAAACCCACCGGCGCGAGATCACGGTGGAATTCTTCGACTTGCGCGGCTTCACGGCATTTACGGACGCCGCAGAGCCGGAAGAGGTGATGGAGCTGCTGCGCAGCTTCCACACCGCCCTCGGAAAATTGGTGCTCCAGCATCAGGGGACGATTGAGCGCTTCGCCGGAGACGCGGTAATGGTGTTCTACAACGATCCGCTGCCCGTCGAGCGTCCAGCCGAACAAGCCGTGCGCGCGGCGATCGCCATGAGGGAAGCATTTGGCCCGATCGCCGCGCAATGGAAGAAACGCGGCGGCTACGAGCTTGGCTTGGGCGTCGGCATCGCGCAGGGCTACGCCACGCTCGGCGCCATCGGTTTCGAGGGGCGCTGGGACTACGCCGCCATCGGCAACGTCACGAACCTGGCGGCACGCCTTTGCGCGGAAGCGAAAGGCGGCCAGATCCTTGCCGACCAGAAGACGGCCGGAGTGCTGGAAGGGGTATTCGAATTCGATCCGCTGGGTTCTCTCCCTCTGAAAGGCTTTTCCCAGCCGATATCGGCGTTCGCCCTGCGCGGGGCGTGAGAAAATTGCCGCCGTGATGAAACGGAAGCGGTTGGGGGTAAGCGCGCTCGAAGTCAGCGAAATCTGCCTCGGCACCATGACCTGGGGCGAGCAGAACACGGAAGCCGAGGGCCATGCGCAGGTCGAATGGGCGCTGGATCGCGGCATCAACTTCGTCGATACCGCCGAAATGTATCCGATCCCGCCCGCGCAGAAGACGCAGGGCGCGACCGAGAAAATCCTCGGCAGCTGGCTGGCGAAGAACAAGGCGAAGCGCGGCCAGGTGGTGGTCGCGTCCAAAATCGCCGGGCCGGGCCGGCGCGAGTGGATCCGCAACGGCGAAAACCGCGTCACGAAGAAGACCATCCCCTGGGCGCTCGAGGACAGCCTGAAGCGCCTGCAGACCGACTACATCGACCTCTACCAGATCCACTGGCCCGAGCGCTACGTGCCTGCCTTCGGAGCCTGGCAATACGACCCGTCCAAGGAACGCGAGGAGACGCCGATCCTCGAGCAGATCGAGGCGATGGCCGCGGCGATCAAGGCGGGCAAGATCCGCGCCTACGGCCTGTCGAACGAAACCGCCTGGGGCCTGTGCGAGTTCACGCGCCTGGCGAAGGAGAACGGCCTGCCGCCGCCCGCCTCGGTGCAGAACGGTTACAGCCTGGTGAACCGCATGTTCGACGGCGACCTGGCCGAGGCGAGCCGGCGCGTCAACGTGCCCCTGCTCGCCTATTCGGCGCTGGCGATGGGCCTGCTCACCGGAAAACTGAAGACGAAACCCTGGCCTGCCGACGCCCGCCTGCAGAAATTCCCGGACTTCGGCGAGCGCTACAAGCGGCCGCGCTCGCTCGCCGCGGCGACGGAGTACCAGAAACTCGCGGACAAGCACCGCCTGCCGCTCGCCGGCATTGCGCTCGCATTTGCGAAAACCCGCTTCTTTACCGCTGCCACGATCATCGGCGCGACTTCGACGCAGCAGCTGGATGAGCTTGCCGGATTTTTCGAATTGAGCCTGTCGAAGGAAATCCTGCAGGACATCGAAGCCATCAACACCGTCTACCCTAGTCCCTGCGCGCAATAGATGTGGGAGGCCGCGGCCATCGTCGTGATTGTCGCCGGCGTGCTGTTCTGGGTGGACAGCCTGCGGGCACGCGAGCGCGCGCTCGCCGCCGGGCGCGCCGCCTGCGAGCGCGGAGGGCTCCAGTTCCTCGATGAGACCGTGGCGGGCGCAGGCCTGCGCCTCGCGCGCAACGATGCGGGCGAGCTGAGGATCCGGCGCGTATTCGCCTTCGAGTTTTCCGACACCGGCAACAACCGGCGGCAGGGCTCGATCGTCGTGGTGGGCGCCGAGGTGCAGGACTTGCACCTCGAGCCCTACCGCCTGCAATGAGCGGCTGGCTGCAGGGTCGGGTGGTCGAGAACCGCGCGTGGACGGAGACGCTGTTCTCGCTGCGGGTGGAAGCACCCAGACTGGCATTCGAAGCGGGCCAGTTCGTGCGCATCGCGCTCGATCTGGGAGGCGAGCGCGTCGCGAGACCCTTTTCCTTCGTCAACCCGCCCGCCGATCCGCTCATGGAGTTCTACGGAGTGATCGTGCCCGAGGGCCCGCTGTCGCCCTCGCTCGCGCGCCTGAAGGCGGGCGACGCGCTCCATATCGCCGACAATCCTTCCGGTTTCCTGGTGCTCTCCGAAGTGCCGCCGGCCGAGGACCTGTGGCTGGTCGCAACCGGCACCGGCATCGCGCCCTTCCTTTCGATCCTGCGCACCGAGGCGCCCTGGCAGCGCTACAAACGCGTGGTCCTGGTGCACGCAGTGCGCCACGCCGGGGAACTCGTGTACCGGGAGATGATCGCCGGGCTGCAATCCCACAGGTCGCAATTGCGGTATGTCAGTTTCGTCAGCAGGGAGAAGCATGCGGAATCCCTGGCGGGACGCATCCCGGATGCAATCCGGGATGGGAGGCTGGAAGCCGTCGCCCAGCCCATTTCCGCCGAGCGCTCCCAGTTCATGCTCTGCGGCAACCCGGCCATGCTGAAGGACGCCGCCGCCGCGCTCCTGGCGCGGGGCCTGCGCAAGAATCGACGCCGCGCGCCAGGACACATCACCGTGGAGAGCTTCTGGTGAGGCCGTCGAAAATGGGGTTACGATGTGCCGCAGGCCTAGGCTAAGGTCCGCGAAGGAGCGGCTGCAAGGCACCATGGAAGAACGCTACCAATGAACGACCGCGGCCCGCTCGATAGCCCGTCCGCGGACATGGTGGAAAGCCCGCCGGCGGACCGCGTCGATAGCCCGCCAGCGGGGTATGCCGGCCGGCCGCGCGACGCGCAGCTCGAGTACAAGGCGATCCTCGCCAACGCCTCGATCGGCATCGCCTTCACGCGCGACCGCAAGTTCACGCTCTGCAACCCGAAGTTCGCCGAGATGTTCGGCTGGCGCGCCGACGAACTGATCGGCCAGCCGGGCGACGTGGTCTACCCGTCCCGCGAGAGCTACGAGGCGATGGGCGCGATCGCGGTGCCCGTGCTCTCCGCCGGCCGGCAGCTCGACGTCGAGTGGGAGGTACGCCGGCGCGACGGTTCGACCTTCCTCGCGCGCATGATCGCCAAGGCGGTCAGCGTGGCCGACTCGCAGAAAGGCACCGTCTGGATCCTCGAGGACATCACGCAGCGCAAGCGCCACGCCGACGAGGTCGCGCGCCTGCTGCGCGAGCAGGAGGCGATCCTCGATACCGCGTCGATCGGCATCGTGTTCGTGCGCGACCGGTGCATCGTGCGCTGCAACCGGCGCATGGAGGAGATGTACGGCTTCGGCCCCGGCGAGCTGAACGGCAAATCGACTTCGGTCACCTATGCCGCGGAAGCCGACTACGCCCTCGTGGAGAAATCCTACGCCGAGATGGCGCGCGGCCAGGCGCACACGCACGTGCTGCAGGCGAAGCGCCGCGACGGTGCGCTGTTCTGGCAGCGCTCGACCGGCCGCGCGGTCGATCCAGCCGACCCGGCGCGTGGCTCGGTGTGGTTGCTCGAGGACATCACCGAGCAGAAGCGCGCCGAGGAGGAACTGCAGCGCGTGCTTGCCGAGCAGCAGGCGCTCGCCAACAACGTGGTGGTCGGCATCAGCTTCGTGCGCGACCGCAAGACGCTGCGCTGCAACCGGCGCTACGAGGAGATGTTCGGCTTCCAGCCCGGCGAAGTCATCGGCATGTCGACCCGGCGCTGCTATTTCACCGAGGAGGACTTCGCCTCGCTGCAGAGCACCTACGCCGAACTCGATGCCGGCCGCACCTCGACCACCGAGTACTGGCTGCGGCGCAAGGACGGTTCCGGCTTCTGGTGCCGTATGTCCGGCCGCGCGCTCGAGCCCGGCCGCACGGACAAGGGCTATGTCTGGCTGTTCGAGGACGTCACCGAGCGCAAGCGCGCCGACAGCGAGGTGCGCCGCATGGTGCGCGAGCAGGACCTGATCCTCGATAACGCCACCGTCGGCATCGCATTCGTGCGCAACCACGTCGTGCAGCGCTGCAACCGCTTCATGGAGGAGATGGTCGGCGCCGCGCCGGGAGCGCTGCTCGGGCAACCCTCGTCGACGTTTTTCGCGAGCGAGCAGGAGTGGCAGGAGACCACCGGGCAGGCCTACGACCTGACCGAGCCGGGCGGCACGCACGACATGGAGTGCTATTTCAGGCGCGCCGACGGCAGCACCTTCCTCGGCCGCACGCGCGGCCGGCGCATCGATCCCGGCGGCGGCGAGCAGGAGTGGATCTGGAGCCTGGAGGACGTGACGCTCGAGCGCGAGGCCGAGGCGCGCGTGCAGCGCGCGCTGGTCGAGCAGGAGCTGATCCTGACCCATGCCACGGTCGGCATCGCCTTTGCGCGCCATCGCCGGCTGCAGCGCTGCAACCCGCGCTTCGAGCAGATGTTCGGCCTCGCCCCGGGCGAACTGATCGGCAAGAGCAGCGAATCGTTGTTCGGCTCCGGCGAGGAATACGAAGCGAAGATCGACCGCATGTACGCGCAGCTGGCAACCGGCGCGGCTTACGAAGCCGAGCTGCAAGTAAGACGCAAGGACGGCGCGGCGTTCTGGTGCAAGGTGGTGGCGAAGGCGATCGACCCGAAGCATCCCGAGGAAGGCACGATCGGCATTTACCAGGACATCACCGCCGAGCGCAGCGCGCGCGCCTCGCTGGAAGCCTCGCGCGACGCCGCAGAGGCGACGCGCGGCGTGCTGGAGCGGGCGGTGGCCGAGCGCACCGCCGAGCTGCAGGCGGCCAACGAGCGCCTGCAGGCCGAGATCGCCGACCGGCGCCAGGCCGAGTCGCGCGCGCAGCACCTCGCCGACCACGATGCGCTGACCGGCCTGCCCAACCGTCGGCTGCTGGAAGACCGCCTCACGCAGGCGCTGGCCGCGAGCCAGCGCAACCGCAAGCAGACCGCGGTGATGTTCGTCGACCTGGACCGCTTCAAGAACATCAACGATTCGCTCGGCCACTCGGCGGGCGACCGGGTGCTGAAGGAATGCGCCGACCGCCTCGTGAAGCAGCTGCGCGTGGTGGACACCATCTGCCGCATGGGCGGCGACGAGTTCGTGGTGGTGCTGCCGGAAATCAAGCGTGCATCGGACGCCGCCAACGTCGCCGCCAAGATCCTGGAGACGGTGGCGCAGCCCTTCCTGGTCGAGGACCGCACGCTGCAGATCACGCCGTCGGTCGGCATTAGCGTGTTCCCGGACGACGGGCGCGACGCCGAGAGCCTGATCCGCAACGCCGACGCCGCCATGTACCACGCCAAGGAAACCGGGCGCGCCAACTACCAGTTCTTCACGGAGCAGATGAACCAGGCCGCCTCGCGCCGGCTCGCCCTGGAGAGCGACCTGCGCCAGGCGGTGCTGAAGGGCGAGATGCGCGCCTGGTACCAGCCGATGGTGGAGGCCGCCACCGGCAAGGTGGCCGGCCACGAGGCGCTGTTGCGCTGGCAGCACGCGACGCGCGGCGTGATCGAACCCGGCGAATTCGTCCACCTCGCCGAGGACACCGGCCTGATCCAGCGCCTGGGCGAATGGCTGCTGGCCGAAGCCTGTCGCTGGACCACTTTCATCGGCATCGAGCGCGGCCTGCCGGTCAGCGTCAACCTCTCGGCGCGGCAGTTTCACGACGCCAGGCTCACCGAGTTGATCGCGCGCGTGCTCAGGGAATCCGGCCTGCCGCCGCAGCTGCTCGAGCTCGAGGTTGCCGAGCCCACGGTGATGCACAACACCGATGTCGCGCTCGCGGTGCTGCGCAAGCTGCGCGAACTGGGGGTGACGGTGGCGATCGACGGCTTCGGCGCGGCCTACTCGAGCCTGGTCGGCCTGCGACAGCTGCCGGTCAACAAGCTGAAGATCGACCGGTCGCTTGTCGCCGAAGTGCACAAGGAAGGCCGCGGCATCATCGCCGGCATCGTCGGCCTGGCGCACGCGCTGGAACTCAAGGTCACCGCGGTCGGCGTCGAATCGGAAGCGCAGCGCGAGGCGCTCAAGGCCTGCGGCTGCGACTACTTGCAGGGTTACCTGCTCGGCAAGCCCGCGGATGGCGAGACGGCGTCGAAGGACTACGTCTAGCTAGATAGAGCGGGCACGCTGTTCCTTCAGCAGTTGTTCCGCGCTTTCGATGTTCTGCTCGACCCCTTCCATGTTCGGGTTCACCTTGAGCGCGCGGCGCCAGTACTCGATTGCCTTCGCGTATTGCTCGAGGCGGAAGTAGATCTGACCGTAGCCTGAAAGTGCGCCGAAGTGGTTCGGGTTGCGCCTGATCACCTCGTCGCAGTCGGCGAGCGAGCGCCGGTAGTCGCCGGCCATGAACCAGGCGGTCGCACGCTTGTTCCAACCCTCGGCGAAGGCGGGCTTGCGGCGGATGATGCCGCTGAAGATCGCGATTGCTTCGGGGATGTTACCGGCCTGCATCTGCGCGGTGCCCTCGGCCAGGGCGCGGTCAATGGCCGCGTCGCCGGAACGCATCCATAGCAGCCAGAGTCCCTGCTCAGCGTAGCCGCGCACGTCTTCGTCTTCGTCGCGCAGGCGCTTCAGCAGCAGCGGCTGGTCCGCCATGGTGCCGTAGCTGGCGACCCAGAACACCGCCATGGAACGCCGGGCGGGGTCCGGGTGTCCAAGATCGGCGACAGCTTCGGGGCGGCCGGCCGGTGAACCTGGCGGAGCCGGGAATGCGGGCGGGGCGGCGCATGTTAACGTAGCGACCAACACTACCGACCGGAGAACCCCATGAAGAGCCCCGTGATTCATACACTGATGATAGCGCTGCTGGCGAGTGCGCCTGCCTGGGCGATGGATACCCCCAAGCCGGACCCGAAGGACCCGGACAAGAAGAGTTCGACGGATCAGAGCCTGGAGCAGGGGCGCGCCGCGATCGCCCGCCAAGACTGGACCGGCGCCCAGGCCCTGCTGCGCGAGGCAGTACAGCGCAACCCGCAGAGCGCCGACGCCCACAACCTGTACGCCTACTCGCTGCGCAAGGGCCCGAACCCGCAGATGGACCTCGTGTTCCGCCACTACAACGAGGCGCTGCGTATCGATCCGAACCACCGTGCGGCGCGCGAATACCTCGGCGAAGCCTACCTGATGACCGGCAACGTCGCCAAGGCGAAGGAACTGCTCGCCGAACTCGACCAGTTGTGCAAGGCGGGATGCGTGGAGCAGGCGGAGTTGAAGCGCTCGATTTTGACTTTCGAGCGGCAGCACGCCGCGAAGTAAGCTACTTTCGAGGGACGTGAAAAATCGTCCCAACTTCGTTTTCATCCTTGCCGACGACCTGGGCTACGCAGACCTGGGTTGCTACGGGGGGCGGTCGGACTGCTCCCCGTCGCTCGACCGCCTGGCGAGGCAAGGCCTGCGCTTCACGCAGGGCTACGCCAACTCCTCGGTCTGCTCGCCGACGCGCTTTGCGCTGATGACCGGCCGCTGGCAGCACCGGCTGCGCGGCGGCGCCGATGAGCCGATCCGCAGCGGCGCCGCGCGCGGCAACCCGCTGCTCGGGCTGCCGCCGGCGCACCCCACGCTGCCGTCCCTGCTGCGCGACGCGGGCTACGCTACCGCGCTGGTCGGCAAATGGCACCTCGGCTTTCCGCCGCATTTCGGCCCGCGCAAGAGCGGCTACCAGGAGTTCTTCGGCGCGCTCTCGGGCGGGCTCGACTACTTCACGCACCGCGACAGCTACGGGGCGCACGATCTCTTCGAGAACGAAACCGAAGCGCATGTGAAGGGCTATCTCACAGACCTTATTTCGGAAAAAGCAATTTCCTTCATAACGAGAAAAAGACAGGAACCCTTCCTTCTTTCGGTGCATTACAACGCGCCGCACTGGCCCTGGGAGACGCGCGACGACGAGGCCGAGTCGAAGCGCATCGACAAGCTCTACCATTTCGACGGCGGTTCGCTCGCGACCTACCTCACCATGATCCGGCAGATGGACGAGGGCATAGGCCGGATCCTTTCCGCCTTGAGGAAAAACAAGCTGGAGAAAAACACCCTCATCGTCTTCACCAGCGACAACGGCGGCGAGCGCTTCTCCGACACCTGGCCGCTGGTCGGCAAGAAGATGGACCTGCTGGAAGGCGGCATCCGCGTGCCCTACATCGTGCGCTGGCCCGCGAAGGTGAAGGCGGGCGGCGTGACGAAGCAGACCGCGATCACCATGGACTGGGTGGCGACGTTCCTGGAGGCTGCGGGCGTGGAGCCGGATCCAAAGTTTCCGCTCGACGGGAAAAGTCTTTTGAACGTGATCCGGAAGCCGACCAAGACTTTCGACCGCGATCTCTTCTGGAAAATGCTCTTCCGCAACCAGAAGGCGCTGCGCTCGGGCGGATGGAAATATCTGTCCGTCGACGGCGACGAATTTCTCTTTGACCTCTCGCGGGACGAACGCGAGCGCGCCAACTACGGCAAGCGCGAGCCGAAGCGCCTCGCCGCGATGCGCGAAAAATATCTGGCCTGGGAAGAAACCCTGCCGAAACACCCGGATGCCTGCTACTCCGTGCCGGCCACCAAGGCCGACCTCGTCACGCCTTCCAGCTAGGCTAGAGGGCCGCGCAAAGCTCCTCGGTGGATTGCACTTTGGCGAACAGGCCATTCAGTGCAGCGAGGAACGATGTCTGTACCTGCTCAGCCGGCACGGTGGTGCCGCCGAAGGACAACGATTTCGTCGCGCAGGCATCGTGGGCGAGGAGGCACTGGAAGCCGAGGTCGGCTGCGGCGCGCGTGGTGGTATCGATGCACATCTGGGTCATCATGCCGGCGATGACCAGCTGCGTGATCTGCTTCTGGCGCAGGTGCTCGAGCAGCGGCGTGTCGCGAAAACTGTTCGGGTAGTTCTTCTGGAACACCGTTTCGCCCTTGACGGGCGCCGCGCTAGCGTGGATTTCCACGCCTTTCGTGTTCGGCACGAAGAAGGTGGCGCCGGGCCGCACGGAAACGTGCTGCATGTGGATGACCGGCAGGGACTTGTTCCGGAAGGCGTCCAGCAGCTTGCCCGCCTGCGCGCCCGCCTCGGGGCTGCGGAACAGCTCCATCGCCCCGCCGGGGAAGTAGTCGTTCTGGATGTCGACGATCAACAGCGCCTGGTTCATTGAATTCCTCTGGACGCCCGGGTTCAAGCCTAACGCCGCATCAAGCGCATTGGCAAACCACCGCGCGGGCGCAGGGTGATGCGCGGCTCAGTGCGGACTTCGCGGCCGGGGATGGCTTCGAGGCGCCAGTGGCGCACTGCGACGGCGAGGACGATGGCGTGCTCCATCATCGCGAACGAATTGCCGATGCAGACGCGCGGGCCGCCGCCGAAGGGCAGGTAGGCAAGCTTCGGGCGGTCGGTGCGCGCGCCCGGGGCGAAGCGCTCCGGCCAGAAGGCGTCGGGCTCGGGCCAGTAGTCGGGCCGGCGGTGCAGGGCATAGGGGCTGATGACGATGTGCGCGCCGGCCGGCATGCGGAAAGGGCCGAGCCGGTCTTCGGCGGCGGAACGGCGGCTGAAGACGTAGGCGGGGGGATAGAGGCGCAGCGCTTCCTCGGCGACCATGCGCGCGTAGGGCAGGCGCTCCAGGTCGTCGAAAGTGGGCGCGAGGCGGCCGCCCAGTGCTTCGTCCACCTCGGCCTGCAGCGCAGTTTCCGCCCGCGGCGTCTGCCCGAGCAGGTGGAAAGTCCAGGTGAGCGAGATCGCGGTGGTTTCGTGCCCGGCGAGGAAGAGCGTAACCAGTTCGTCGCGCAACTGCCGGTCGGTCATGCCTTCGCCGGTCGTTTCGTCGCGCGCTTCCAACAGCATCGACAGCAGGTCGTCGCGGGTTTCCCCAGAGGCGCGGCGCTCGGCGATGATCCGGCTGACGATCCGGTCAAGCGTTGCGACCGCTTCCTTGAAGCGCCCGCCGCGCGGCCGCGTGAGGAATTCGGGCAAGTCGAAGAAGGCGGTCGCCGTCACGCGCCCGGTTTCCTCCTGCAGCACGGCCATCGCTTCGCCGACCTGGACGATGTCGCCGCTCACGTCGGCGCCGAACAACGTACGCGCGACGATGTCCATGGTGACTGCGTTCATTTCCGCCATCACGTCGATCACCTTGCCGTGCTGCCAGCCCTGCGACATGCCCGCGGCCGCCTCTGCCATCGCCGCGGCGAGCGCCTTCAGGCGCCGCAGGTGAAAGGCCGGCTGCGCTAGCCGCCGCTGGCGCTTCCAGAAATCGCCTTCCGAGATCAGCAGTCCGTTGCCGAGGAACGGCCGCAGGTTGTTGCGGTAGGTCGCCGACTTCGGGTAGTTCGCCAGGTTGTCGAGCAGGATGCGCTTCACGTACTCGGCGTCGTTTACGAAGTAGATGCGCTTGCCGAGCACCGTGGTATAGCAGAGCGGGCCTTGCGCGAGAGTGGCCATGACGTCGAAGCGCGGTGCAAGGCCGAGCGAGCGTGCAAGCAGGGAAGCGCCCTCCATCGGCGGAAAGTCGATGCGCGGTGCTTCCATCAGGGATTCCACCAGCACGCTATTTCTTCCCGTAGCCGCCGCCGCCGGGCATTTCGGCGATCAGGCAGTCGCCTTCCGGCACCACGTAGGTTTCCTTGCCTGGCAGCACCTTGCCGCTCGCGAGTTCGACGCGCCCAACCCGTCCATTCGTACCGCCGGCACGGCCGCGCGCCGGGTTGTGGCGGCGGTCGAAGGTGGCGCAGGCGATGCTGAAGGGCGCAGGCTCGGAATTCTCGAGCTCGATGCGCACGCCCATGCCGCCGCGCTGCCTGCCTTCGCCGCCCGAGCCTTCGGCGAGTTCGCGGCGGCGGAACAGCAGCGGCGACTGCGCCTCGGTGACTTCTACGGGGATAGCGCCCACGCCGCTCGGAAACGCGGTGGTCGAGAGACCGTCCTTGGTGGGCCGCGCGCCCATGCCGCCGATGCCGATCGAGATCACGTTGAAGCGTGTCGCGCCGGGCCGGGCGCCTTCGATCTGCGGGCCGCCCGTCAGGCCCAGGATCCACATCGCGCCCGCGCCCTCTGCCGGCACCTTGCCGCCGAGCGGTTCGTCAAAGCAGTCGAACACCAGCTCGGGCAGCATCTGGCCGATGACGTGCCGCGCCGTGACGGCGCGCGGCCGCAGGGGATTCACGATCGATTCCTCGGGCGCCAAGACGGTGACCGCTTCGAGCGAGCCGGCGTTATTGGGGATGCCAGGTGCGACCACGCATTTCACGCCGAACGAGGTGTAGGCATCGGTGTAGCACTTGGGCGAATTGATGCCGAAGCGCGAGGCGGGCGAGGAGCCGGCGTAGTCGACGTGGATGGCGCCGTCCGCCACTGTGAGCGCGGCCCGCAGCACGATCGGCGACTCGTAGCCGTCGAGCGTCATCGAGGCGCTCCAGGTGCCGCGCGGCAGCCTGCGGATCGCCGCGCGCATCGCGTCTCGCGAGGTGACGACGATGTGTTCGCCGAGCGCGTCCAGGTCTTCGAGGCCGAATTCCTCCAGCATCGCAGCCAGGCGCCGCGTCGCCACCTCGTTGCAGGACACCAGGCCGAGCAGGTCGCCGCGCACCTGCAGGGGCTCCCGCGAATTGCCCATCAGGATCGCGAACAGGGTTTCATTCGGCTTGCCTGCCTCGATCATCTTCATGTGCGGGATGCAGACGCCTTCCTCGTAGACCGAGGTCGCCTCGGCGACGAAGCCGCGCCCTCCGACGTCGATGATGTGGCAGGTGGAAGCGAAGAAGCCGATCAGGCGGCCGTGCAGGAAGGCGGGCGTGACGGTGACGAAATCGAACAGGTGCCCGGTGCCCAGCCAGGGGTCGTTGGTGACGAGCACGTCGCCGGGCTTCAGCGTATCGGCAGGAAAGCGCTCGAGGAAATGCGCCACGGCGGTGGCCATGGTGTTGACGTGCCCCGGCGTGCCGGTCACCGCCTGCGCGAGCATCCGCCCCCGGGTGTCGTAGACGCCCGCCGAGAGGTCGCCCGCCTCGCGCGTGATGGTGCCGAACGCGGTCTTCAGCAGCACGTTGGCCTGCTCCTCGACCACCGCGATCAGGCGGTTCCAGAGGATCTGCTGTACGAGTTGCCGTTGCATGGGTCTACTTTTCCGATTGCAGAAAAAGGTGTCCCGCCGGCGTCACCTCGCAGTGCCAGCCGCGCGGCACCAGCGTGGTGGTCTGCGGCTCGGCGACCAGCGCGGGACCTGCGAGCCGCGCGCCGGGCTGCAGGGAATGGCGCTCGTGCACGGCGATGGATTCAGCCTTGCCCGTGCCCGGATCAAAGACCATTTGTTTTTTTTCCGCCGCAGTTCTTTTCTTTTCGTTCGGAAAAGAAAAAGATTCCAAATCCTCCGCAACGGTGGAAACGTTCACTGACCAGGTCAAAAATTCCACCGGCACATCCGCGATTCTCAGGCCGAACTGCCGTTCATAGCGGGCTTCGTAGTCGGCGCGCAGCGATTTGGCGGCGCCCGCGGCCAGCGCGCCATCCGGCAGCGGCACGGAGATTTCGTGTCCTTGGCCGAGGTAGCGCATTTCTACCGAGCGGCGCGTCTCGAGCGGTGCGCCCAAGGCCCCGGCGGAAACGATGGCGGCCGCTTCCTGTTCCATTCTGGACAAAAGAGCGTTGATTTCCAAAACTTCGAAGGCGTCGTCCCGGGCCTGCAGGCTGCGCGCTACCTCGAAGGCCACTGGCGCGCGCAGGAAGCCGACCGCGGAGCCGACGCTCGCATCCACCGGCACCAGCACCCTTTGCATGCCGAGCTTCACCGCGAGGCGCGCCGCGTGCAGCGGCGCGGCGCCGCCGAAGGCGATCATGGTGCAGCGCTCGACGGACTTGCCGCGCTCGATGGCGTGCACGCGCGCGGCGCTCGCCATGTTCTCCTCGACGATTTCGCCGATGCCGGCCGCCGCCCAGGGCGCGTCCAGGCCGAGAGGAACGGCGATGCGGTTCTTGATTGCTTTTATTGCATTCAAAAAATCCAATCGAAGCGTGCCGCCCGCGAAGGCCTCCGGATCGATGCGGCCGAGCGCCACGTTGGCATCGGTCACGGTTGGCGCCGTGCCGCCGCGGCCATAGCAGGCCGGCCCGGGCTCGGCGCCCGCGCTCGCCGGGCCGACCTGGATGCGCTTGAGCTCGTCCAGGCGCGCGATCGAGCCGCCGCCGGCGCCGATCTCCACCATCTCGGTCACCGGGATGCGCAGCGGCAGGCCGCTGCCCTTCAGGTTGCGCCAGACGCGCGCCACTTCGAACTTGCGCGACTGCTCCGCGCGGCCGGCGCCGATGAAGCAGATCTTGGCGGTGGTGCCGCCCATGTCGAAGGACAGCACCTCTTCGAGCGCGTTCTCGCGGGCGAGGCCCGCCGAGAGGATCGCGCCGCCCGCCGGGCCCGATTCGACCAGCCGCACCGGGAAGCGGCGCGCGGTCTCCAGCGTCGTCAGGCCGCCGCCGGAAGTCATGAGGTAAAGCGGGCAGCCGAAGCCGCGGCGCGCGAGTTCCGCGGCCAGCCTCTCCAGGTAGCTCGCCACCAGCGGCTGCACGTAGGCGTTGGCGCAAGCGGTGGAAAAACGCTCGTATTCGCGGATTTCGGGGCAGACGGCTGAAGACAGCGTCACGGGCAGGCCGGGCAGTGCGGCCGCGAGTATTTCCGCCGCGCGCTTCTCATGGGAATCGTTCACATACGAATGCAGGAAGCCGATGGCGACGGATTGGATCCGGTTTTTCTTCAGGCTGGCAATCAATTCGGGAAATTCTTTTTCATCCAGAGGCGTGCGCACCCCGCCCTTGGCGGTGATCCTTTCCTGCACTGGAAATCTCAGCGCGCGCGGCACCAGCGGCGCGGGCAGCTCGAGCTCCAGGTCGTAGTGCTCGTAGCGCTTCTCGTAGCCCATCTCGAGCACGTCGCGAAAGCCCGCGGTGGTGAGCAGGGCGGTTTTTGCGCCTTTGCGTTCGATCAGCGCATTGGTGGCGAGCGTGGTGCCGTGCACCAGCACCCCTACGTCGGCGGGGCGGAGCGCCGCGGCGGCGAGGACGCGCGCCATGCCGTCGAGCATGCCCGCCTCGGGCGCGCGCGGCGTGGTGAGCACCTTCGCCGAATGGCGCTTGCCGGCGTGCTCGAGCACGACGTCCGTGAACGTGCCGCCGATGTCCGCCGCCAAGCGCGCCTGCATGGCGGCGAATATACTTGATGCACCCCGCACTGACCCAGGAGGAAATCATGATCCACGTCATCGCCGTCATCACCGCCAGGCCCGGCCAGCGCGAGAATGTCCTCGCCCACTTCCGCGCCAACGTCCCCGCGGTGCGCGCCGAGAAGGGCTGCATCGAATACGGCGCCGCCGTCGACGCCGACACCGGCTTCGGTTTCCAGGCCAAGTACGGGCCCGACACTTTCCTCGTCGTCGAGAAATGGGAAAGCGCCGAGGCGCTGAAAGCGCACGCCGCCGCGCCCCACATGGCGGCCTACGCGGGCAAGACCAAGGAATTCATCGCCAGCCGCGCGATCCACATCCTGCAGCCGTCCTGAAGCGGCAGCCGGGTGGCGACGCGCCGTGAGGTCGTCGACTAGCCTTCAGGGTGTTGCGCGCGCCTTCTCTTCGAGCAGCCTGACGAGCGCCCACAGCGCACGGTTCGCAGGCGTCGCGATGCCGAGCGCTTCGGCCTTGCGGACCACGAGGCCGTTCAGGTAGTCGATCTCGGTGGGCTTGCCGCGCGCGAGGTCCTGCGCGGTGGAGGAGAACTGCGTCGGCATCGAGTCCGCGAGGCGCAGGGTGCGCTCCAGCATGCCGGGCGCCATGGGCACGCCGCTCGCCTTCGCAACCGCCAGCGTTT
>DATJYN010000018.1:0-87965 GCA_035499575.1 Burkholderiales bacterium
GAAAGCTGGGAGCGCGCAGTGCGCGACTCCGGCGCCCATTCGAAGCAGGAAGTGCTGGCCGACATCGGCCTCGGCCGCCGCCTGCCGGCGGTGACGGCGCGGCGCCTGCTGCGCAAGACGGAACGCGAAGACGCGAAGAGCGGCCACGGCAAGGGCGCTAGCGTGGTAATCCGCGGCACGGAAGGCATGGCGGTGCAGCTTGCCAGTTGCTGCCGGCCGATCCCCGGGGACGAGATCGTGGGTTCGATGAAAAAAGGCCAGGGTCTGGTGGTGCACGTCGCCAATTGCCGCCAGGCGATACGCTCGCGCCGCAACGAACCCGAGCAATGGCTCGACGTCGAGTGGGACCGCAAGACCTCGCGGCTGTTCCACGCAGCGGTGCGCGTGACCGTGACCAACCAGCGCGGCGTGCTAGCCAAGGTGGCTTCGGAAATCGCTGCCGCCGGTTCCAACATCGACTCCATCAGCATGGAAGAGGACCGCGCCCTCTTCACGCCGATGCTGTTCATCCTTGAAGTCGCCAACCGCCAGCACCTCGCACGCGTGATGCGCGCGCTGCGCCGGCTGCCGGAAGTGGAAAAACTGGTGCGCGTGCGCGAGTAGGCGCGGGGTCTTTCGAATTGGTGGGGACGCCCGGGCTCGAACCGGGGACCTACTGATTAAGAGTCAGCTGCTCTACCAACTGAGCTACGTCCCCGATAGGTACTGGTACCGCGGGTACTGCTATCCAGCCCCTGGCAAGGCTTGGTAGGCCGTGCCGGATTCGAACCGGCGACCAACGGATTAAAAGTCCGCTGCTCTACCAGCTGAGCTAACGACCCGTAGGGAAACTGCTGGAAAGGGGCCGAATTTTATCAGGCCTCGCGGGTCATTCGCCAGTATTGCCACTTCATGGTGGCCGCCGAGCCCGAGACGATCGCGGCGAAGGTCATCATCGAGCCGACGGCAAGGGTTGAGAAACCGGAAATCCCCTGCCCGATGGTGCAGCCGAGTGCGGTAATGCCGCCAAAACCCATCAGCAGGCCGCCGATGAGGTGCATGCCGGTATCCTCGGCGTCGCGGAAGCCTTCCCAGCGGAATTTGCCCGCCGCCAGGGCATAGGCGAACGAGCCGGCGATGACCCCGGCGGCCGAGGCAATGCCGTATGTCACGATCTTAGTCTTGTCGGTCCACAGCATCAGGTATTCAAGCGACCAGGCCAGCGGCGCGACGAAGGAGAACGCTTCCATGCGGCCGGTGTTGGTTGCGACGAAGGACTCCTGCAGCGTGTTCGGATCCTCCGCGAGGTAGCCGATGTGGCCGCTGACGTACCATCCGCCGACCACCACCAGGCCCGTCACCACGCCGCCCAGCGTGTGGTCGAAGTTGCTGCGGAAGTCCTTCGAGCTATAGGCCCAGGCAATCAGGCCGCCACCCAGCACCAGGGAAACGATCGGAATCAGGACATTCCGGGGAAAGCCGGTAACGGACGAGAACAATGAAGGCAGGTCCTGGCCGGAGGACAGCGTGGTTGACGCCTGCTCCAGTACCCCGACGCGGAACGCGCCGAGGATGCCGCGCAGCGTCATGTAGGCGGCGATGCCGGTAACGACAAACACCACCACCGACTTCAGGTTGCCGCCGCCAATGCGAATCAGGGTCTTCGAACCGCAACCCGAGCCGAGCGTCATGCCGACACCGAACAGAAAGCCGCCGACGATGTAGGAAAGCCAGGTGAAGTTCGGACTTGGATAAATGGACTTGGACAGGTCCACCACGCCCGCGAGCTGCAGCGCATTCGAGCCGAGGATCGCGACGCCGATCGCCAGCAGCCACATGCGCATGCGGTTCAGGTCGCCCATATTGACCCAATCCGAGACCGCACCCATGGTGCAGAAGTTGGTCTTGTTGCCTACCGCGCCGAAAACGAAGGCGAGCGCGAACGCTCCCCAAGCCACGTAAGGCGCGATTTGCGCGGGAGTTTCCACTACGGGCGAGTGTAGCGCGTGGAATCGGGCACGGCCGCCGCTTCGAAGCCGGCCTTGCGGATGCGGCAGGCGTCGCAGCCGCCACAGGCGCGACCCGCACTATCGGGCTGGTAGCAGGACACCGTCATCGCCGGATCGACGCCGAGATCCAGCGCAAGCCTGACGATCGCCGCCTTGGAAAGATCCACCAGCGGGCCGCGAACTTCGATGCGCCGGCCTTCGACCGCTGCCTTGGTGGCAAGATTGGCGAGATCCTGGAACGCCGCCAGGAATTCCGGGCGGCAATCGGGATAGCCGGAATAATCCACCGCGTTGGCGCCGACGAAAATGTACCCCGCGCCGATCACCTCGGCCCAGCCGAGCGCGAGCGAAAGCAGGATGGTGTTGCGCGCGGGCACGTAGGTGACCGGGATGCCGGCCTGCACACCGCCGGTCGGCACCGCGATGCTGTGGTCGGTGAGCGCTGAGCCGCCGATCTGCGAGAGATCGAGCTTCTGCACCCGGTGGCCGGCGGCGCCGAGCGCCTGCGCCACGCGCTTTGCCGCCTCGAGTTCGACCGCATGCCGCTGCCCATAATCCACTGAAAGGCACCAGCACTCGTAGCCTTCGCGCCGGGCCCAGGCGAGCGTAGTCGCCGAATCGAGCCCGCCTGAAAGTAGCACGACCGCTTTTACTTTTTGGCCCCCTGCGTGAGGCGCTGCTTCGCGCTGGCCGCAGCTGGGCTCTGCGGATACTTCGCCAGCAGCCCCTCGAGCGTTTTCTGCGCGCCGCGCCGGTCGCCCATCGCGTCCTGCGCCGAGGCGATGTTGAGCATCGCATCGGGCGCCTTGGCGTCGTCCGGCCAAGCCGAAAGCACGCGCTGCTGCGCGATGATCGCCTGCTTGTAGTCGCGCTGCGCAAAGTGCGCGTTGCCGATCCAGTACTGCGCCGAGGGCGCGAGCTTGCTGGTCGGATAGGTCACCAGGAATCCCTGGAACGCCGAGATCGCCAGCGGGTAGTTGCCGAGCTTGAATTGGTTTAGCGCGGCCTCGTAGGCCTTCGCCTCCGCGGGCGGCGCCGCTTCCGCAGGTGGCTTATCACCCGCCGCGCCTTCCTTGGGCTGCTCCAGCTTGCGCAGCCGCGTATCGATGTCGACGTACAGGTCCTTGCCGCGCTTGTCGGCGGTATCGGCCTGGTTCTGCAGCACCTCCAGCTGGCCACGCAGGCGCGCGATCTCTCCGCGCAAAGCCTCGATCTGCGAGGCGAGTTCCACCAGCGCCTGCCGGTCCTCGACTTTGGCAAGGCGCTCGTCCACCAGTTTGGCTGCCGCTTCGACCTCCTTGCGCAGCGCTTCGATGCGAGCGCGCGCGACATCGTCGTCGAACAGCGCCCAGGCAGGCGCAGGCAGCAGGAATGCAGCGGCAAGCAATGCGAAGGAGGCGCGGTTCATCGCTGCGCTTTTCCTAAGCTAATACTCGCCCTGGTAGAGGATGTCGCAGCGCCGGTTTTGCGACCAGGCCTGCTCGTCGTGCCCTTCCATCCGGGGCTTTTCCTCTCCCAGGCTCACCGATTCCACCTGGTCTTCCTTGGCGCCGAGCAGCAGGAGCATCTTCTTGACGCCGTCAGAACGCCGCTGGCCGAGCGCGACGTTGTATTCGCGGCTGCCGCGCTCGTCGGTGTTGCCCTGGATCAGCATCTTGGCCTTCGGGTTGTCGCGCAGGTAGCGGGCGTGCGCCTCGACCAGCGCCTTGTACTGATCCTTGATGTCGTACTGGTCCAGGTCATAGAAGATCGAGCGCTGGGCGAGCACGCCCGTCTTCAACATCTGGTCAGGCGACATCTTCGAGCCAGTCAAGTCCTTGCCCTGAACCGGGTTGGTGGTGACGTTCTCAGGCTTCGCCGTGGGCTTGCGATCCTCTACGCCCGCCGGTTCCTGTTCCGTGGTCGGTGCGCCCGAGCACGCTGCGAGCCCCGCACAGAACAATGCAATCCAGATCGAACGCATGACATACCTCCGTTGGTTCATTTGACGAATGGTCCCCAGGCCGGTTCGCGCACGTCGCCCCCCGCATAGGGCAGGCGCTGCTTGATACGCCCGTCCGACGATACGGCGAACAGCACTCCACGTCCCGCGTTCACCGTCGCCAGCAGGATCATGCGGCCGTTGGGCGCGAAGCTGGGGGATTCATCCTTGTCGCTGTCGGTCAGCACCTGCACCTGCTTGGTGGCGAGGTCCATGGAAGCCACCTGGAACTTGCCGCTGTTGCGCGTGATGAAGGCCAGCACCTTGCCGTCCGGGCTGATGCGCGGCGACACGTTGTAGCTGCCCTCGAAAGTCACGCGCTGCGCCTCGCCTCCGCCGGCCGGCATGCGGTAGATCTGCGGGCTGCCGCCGCGGTCCGAAGTGAAATAGATCGTCTGGCCGTCCGGGGAGAACACCGGTTCGGTGTCGATGCCGCTCGATTGCGCCAGCCGGCGCACGCCGCTGCCGTCCGCGTTTACCAGGAAGATCTGCGAACCGCCGTCGCGCGAGAGCGACACCGCCAGCCGCGCGCCGTCGGGTGCCCAGG
This sequence comes from Burkholderiales bacterium, assembly GCA_035499575.1. Taxonomy (GTDB): domain Bacteria; phylum Pseudomonadota; class Gammaproteobacteria; order Burkholderiales; family SG8-39; genus RBG-16-66-20. Next base: position 4,517 of record DATJYN010000018.1, read on the forward strand.
CGGGCGCGGAATTCGACCCCTTGAAATTGGCGACGACGCTTTGCTTGCCGAGAGCGATATCCTGGATGTAGACGATCGGCTTTTTCTGCTGAAACGAAACGTAGGCGAGCTTCTTTCCGTCCGGCGACCATGCAGGAGAGATGATCGGCTCGAACGAAACCAGCAGGGTTTGCTCGCCGGCGCCGTCCGCATCCGCGATCTGCAACTCGAACTTCGGCCCGCGCTTCACCACATAGGCAATCCGCGTCGAGAATACGCCCCTCTCGCCCGTCAGCTTCTCGTAGACGAAATCGGCGATGCGATGCGCCACGAGCCGCGATTCGCCCGCGCCGGCCGTATATGCGACGCCCAACAGGTCGGCGCTTTTTACGACGTCGAACAGCTTGAAGCGCACTTCGAAGCGGCCGTCCGGACGTGCGGCGACCGAGCCCATTACCAGCGCGTCGGCGAGACGCGCCCGCCATTCGGCGTAGTTCACGTTCGAGGCTTCGGTGAGCGGCGGATTGATTACCGGCACTTCCAGCGCGCGGAACAGGCCGCTTCTTTCCAGGTCCGCGCGCACGATGGCGGACATGCCTTGCGGCAGCGCGCCTTCGCCGGCGAAGGGCGCGATGGCTATCGGGATGCGCTGCGCGCCGGCGCCGGCAATCTCGATGGAAAGCTGCGCCGCGGCGCTCGTTGCAAAGCAGATCAGGCACACGGCAAGCAGCTTCTTCATCAGGGTGATTATATTTCAGTCCTTCGGGCGGAACGTTATGCGAAGTTCGCGATCGAAAACGTCCGCCTTGTCGGGCTTCGGCAACGGCGAAGCCCTGAGAATCGCGCGCTCGACCTCCTCATCGTAAGCGCGATTGCCGCTCGATTTCAGCATGGATATTTTCAGCACTTCGCAATTCGGCAACAGCGTGACCATGAACAACGCTTCCGGATTCCCCGTCACGGCATCGGCGATCTGTTTGGTGATCCTGCTGCGGACGCGGTCCTGGATCTTGCTCATCCACGTCCCGAGCGCCTTCGCGTTCGCGGAAGCGGTGTCGCGCGCGAGTTGATCCTTGATGTACTGACTCTCTCGGTTTATCGCGAGCAAATTCTGCTCGCGCGTAAGCTGTTCCCGGATCTGCCGCTGCGCCTCATCGTCGCGTGGTTTTGCCGCCGCCTTGGGCGGCGCGGGCTTCGGCCTGGGCTCGACCTTCGGCGCGGGCTTGGGCGGAGGCTTCTGCGGCGCAGCCTTCTTTTCGACGATTTCGGGCTTTTGGATCACCGGCTCCGGTTTCGCCACCGGCTGTGGTGGCGGCGGCACCGGTTCGACCTTCGGCGGGGGGTTTGGTTCTTCGGGAACCCGCGCCTGCACTGCGGCAGGTTCCGTCCAGAGCTCGACCTGCACGGGCTCCGGCGGCCTGTTCTGCCAGCGCACCCCGAAGACCAGCACCAGCAGCAGGACGACATGTACCGCAGCGGCCAGCAGCGCGGAGGCAACCTGGCCCGGGTCGCTGCGTTCCTCGAAGACCGCCGCGCTCATTGCGCGGGCTTGGCCGGTTGGGGTTTAACCTGCAATCCGACCCGCTCCACGCCCTGTGCGCGCAGGTCATCCATCACCTGCAGCACGGCCTCATAGCGCACGTTCTTGTCGCCTGCCACCAGCACCGGGACCTTCGGGTCCTTGAAGATCGCCGGGAAATCGGCGCGCGTGACCGGCTTGTCGCTGACGATGCGGCCCGCGCTGTCGCGCTCGCGCACCGACAGGGACCGGTCCTCCCTGATCACCACTTCGAGCGGTGCAATCCTCGGCTGGCTTGCCTTGCCGACCGATGGCAAGTCGATCACGCCGGGGGTCACCAGCGGCGCGGTGACCATGAAGATCACCAGCAGCACCAGCATCACATCGACGTAGGGCACGACGTTGATCTCGCTCATCGCCCCGCGCTTGGAGTGCAGGCGGGCCATTACTGCCTGACGGTCTGCCTCTGGAGGATGTTGGAGAATTCCTCCATGAAGCTCTCGAAGCGGATCGCCAGGCGGTCGATGTCGTGCGAGTAGCGGTTGTAGGCCACTACCGCGGGAATCGCCGCGAAAAGGCCGATGGCGGTGGCGATCAACGCCTCGGCGATGCCCGGAGCGACCTGCGCGAGCGTGGCCTGCTGCACGTTGGCCAGGCTCCTGAAGGCATGCATGATTCCCCAGACCGTGCCGAACAGGCCGACGTAGGGGCTGACCGAGCCGGTGGAAGCGAGGAACGACAGGTGGCTTTCCAGGTGGTCCATCTCGCGCTGGTAGGTGGCCCGCATGGCGCGGCGCGCACCGTCCACCATAGTCGAGGCGTCCGTGCCGCGCTGCGCCCGCAGCTTGGTGAATTCGCGGTAACCGGCCTCGAAAATACGCTCCAGACTGCCGATGGAATGGCGGTTGTTTACCGCGCCTTGGTAGAGCGCGTTGATGTCGTTGCCGCTCCAGAATTCGCGCTCGAATTTCTCGGTCTGCTCGCGCGCGCTGCGAATCGCCATCCACTTGCGGAAGATGAACGTCCAGGACATGAAAGACACCGCGAGCAGCAGCAGCATGACGCACTTCACCACCAACGAGGCGTTGGCGACCAGGTTCCAGAGCTCCATGTCCTGCGTGATATTCATGCCGCGATCCTCTCTACGAGCATTTCCGGAATCGGTTGCGGGCGCATGTCCTTGTGCCGCACGCAGGCCACCTGCACGCGCGCGGCGGCGCACAGCCTGCCGTCGGCTAGGCGGGCTTCCTGCTCAAGCCACAGGTAGGCGCGCTTTTTCTCCACGGGCAACACGCTCACCGCCAGCAGGTCATCCAGCCGCGCCCCGATCTTGAAGTCGATCTCCGCGCGCGCCACCACGAATCCGATGCCTTCGACAGCGGCGAGACGCTCTTGGTTCACGCCTAGGCTGCGCAGCCATTCGCTGCGCGCGCGCTCGAAGTAGCGCAAATAGTTAGCGTAGTAGACCACGCCGCCGACGTCCACATCCTCGTAGTAGACCCTCACCTGGAAGTTGAACGGGCTCAAGGCTGATTCGGGTCAACGGCCGAAAGAAAGTCCTGCGTCCCTGCGGGAGCGCTAATGCCGAAATGCCGGTAAGCGGTCAGGGTCGCCATGCGGCCGCGCGGAGTGCGCTGCAGGTAGCCGCACTGGATCAGATAGGGCTCGAGCACGTCCTCGATGGTGTCGGGCTCCTCGCCGATCACATGCGCGAGATTTTCCAGCCCTACGGGTCCGCCGGAAAATTTCTCGATCACCGCAAGCAGCAGCTTGCGGTCCATCAGGTCCAGGCCGAGCGCGTCGACGTCGAGCATCTTCAGCGCTGCATCCGCCACGGCCTTGCTGACCTTGCCGTCGGCCTTCACCTGGGCATAGTCGCGCACGCGGCGCAGCAGGCGGTTGGCGATGCGCGGCGTGCCGCGAGAGCGCCGCGCGATCTCGGAGGAGCCGTCCTTGTCGAGGGGCACGTTCAGCAGCCCGGAAGAACGGCGCACGATAGTCGCGAGGTCCTCCTGGCCGTAGAACTCGAGGCGCGCGACGATGCCGAAGCGGTCGCGCAAGGGGTTGGTGAGCATGCCGGCGCGCGTGGTCGCGCCCACCAGCGTGAACGGCGGCAGGTCGAGCTTGATCGAGCGCGCCGCCGGGCCCTCGCCGATCATGATGTCGATCTGGTAGTCCTCCAGCGCCGGGTAGAGGATTTCCTCCACCACAGGCGACAGGCGGTGGATTTCGTCGATGAACAGCACGTCCCTGGGTTCCAGGTTGGTCAGGATCGCGGCCAGGTCGCCCGGGCGCTCCAGCACCGGGCCGGAGGTCTGGCGCAAGTTGACGCCCATTTCGCGCGCCAAGATGTGCGCGAGCGTGGTCTTGCCCAGGCCCGGCGGCCCGAACAGCAGCACGTGATCGAGGGCCTCGCTGCGGCCGCGCGCCGCCTGGATGAAGATCTCGAGCTGGCCGCGGATCTTTTCCTGGCCGACATACTCGCCGAGCGTCAGCGGGCGCAGGCTCCGCTCGATCTGCTCCTCCTGCACCGAAGAAGGCTTGGCGGCGATGAGGCGGTCGGTTTCTACGCTCATGAGGAAGATTCGGCTAGGATTTTGCCAGAGCCTTGAGGGCCGCCCGGATGCCTTCGGCGACCGCGAGGCCTGGCGGCAGCCCCTTGACCGCGGCGAGCGCTTCCTTCTCGCTGTAGCCCAAACCCAGCAGCGCGTTTAGCACGTCATTGCCGGCGGCAGCCTTGGTGCCCGCCGGCAGGGCATCGGCGAGCTTGCCTTTCAATTCGAGCAGCAGGCGCTCGGCCGTTTTCTTGCCGATGCCAGGAACCTTGGTCAGTCGCGCCGCATCCTGCATCGCCACCGCCTGCGCGAGTTCCGCGACCGACAGCCCGGAGAGCACCGACAGCGCCGTGCGCGCACCGACGCCCGAGATCCGGATCAGCTGGCGGAACGCGCCGCGCTCCTCGAGGGTCGCGAAACCGTAGAGCACATGCGCGTCCTCGCGGATCGCCAGATGGGTATGCAGGGTGACGGCGTCCCCGGTCGCCGGCAGGCTGTAGAAGGTACTCATCGGCACATCCACTTCGTAGGCTACGCCGCCGGCATCGACCAGTACCTGGGGAGGAAGTTTGGCCAGAAGCTTGCCCGAAAGGCGGCCGATCAAACCAGGCGCCCTTTCTTCATTCTCAGATTTTTCATCAAAACACCGCCCAATCGGCCTCCGTGCGCGTGGCAGATCGCGCAGGCGAGCGCGTCGGCAGCATCGGGGCTCGGATCGCCAGGCAACGCGAGCAGCCTTTTCACCATGTGCTGCACCTGTTCTTTTTTGGCGTGGCCCTTGCCGACCACGGCCTGTTTTACCTGCAGCGCAGTGTACTCCGCGACCGGCAGGCCCGCGATTACCGCGGCGCAGATCGCCGTGCCGCGCGCCTGCCCGAGCAGCAGCGTGGACTGCGGGTTGACGTTGACGAAAACTTTCTCGACGGCCACTTCCTCCGGCCGGTTGGCGCCGATCACCTCGGCGAGGCCGTCCAGGATGACTTTCAGCCGCGCGGCAAGTTCTCCCTCGCCCGAGCGCACGCAGCCGCTTGTGACATAGCGCAGCTTGCTGCCGATCTTTTCGACGACACCGAATCCCGTGACGCGCAGGCCGGGATCGATGCCCAGGATTCTCACTGGAGGGAGGCGGTGGTGTAGACGTTCTGGACGTCGTCCAGTTCGTCCAGCGCGTCGAGCAGCGCCTGCATCTTCTCCGCCTCGGCGCCGCTCAACGCCGTTTCGTTCAAGGCCTTCATGGTGACCTCGGCCGCGTCGGGCTTGAGGCCCGCCTTCTCCAGCGCCGCTTTCACCTTGTCGAAATCGACGGGCGCGCTGAGGATCTCGATCGAACCATCGGCGTTGGTCACGACATCGTCCGCCCCCGCGTCCAGCCCGACTTCCATCAGCCTGTCCTCGTTCGCGCCAGGCGCGAACACGAACTGGCCGCAATGCTTGAAGAGGAACGCCACCGAGCCGTCTGCGCCGATGTTACCGCCGTTCTTGGTGAACGCGTGGCGCACTTCCGCGATCGTCCTGGTGCGGTTGTCGGTCAGGCAATCCACCATCACCGCGGCGCCCCCAGGCCCATAGCCCTCGTAGCGCGCCTCATCGTAGGACACGCCTTCGAGTTCGCCCGTGCCGCGCTGGATCGCACGCGTCACGCTGTCCTTGGTCATGTTGGCGTCGCGCGCCTTGTCGAGCATCAGGCGCAGCTTCGGGTTGCTGTTCGGATCGCCACCGCCCGTTTTCGCAGCGACGGTGATCTCCTTGATCAGGCGCGTGAACACCTTGCCCTTTTTCGAATCCGCCGCCGCCTTGCGGTGCTTGATGTTCGCCCATTTGCTGTGACCGGCCATGGCTATAATTTTAAGTTGCTTTTCAGTCAAATCGAATCGGAAATCCATTTGGGTCAGCCTGCATACCGGTTCTGGGGCATCGCGTTCGCTTTTCTGGGGACGGTATCGTTCGCCTTCCGGCCGATCCTGATCAAGCTCGGTTATTCGCTTGCCCCCGTCAGCGCCACGACGCTGCTGTTCCTGCGCATGACGCTGTCGCTGCCCTTCTTCCTGGCGATGGCATGGTGGGTACGCGGCGGTTCGCCGATTTCGCGGCGCGACTGGGCGGGGCTCATCGGCCTGGGCTTCCTCTGCTACTACCTGGCGAGCCTGCTCGACTTCCTCGGCCTGCAATACGTTTCCGCCGGGGTCGGGCGGCTGATCATGTTTCTGTACCCGACGCTGGTCATCGTCCTGTCAGCGATTTTCCTCGCCAAGAAACCCACCAAACGCGAACTCGCGGCGCTCGCGATCACCTATGCCGGCATCGCGCTCGTGCTGTCGAGCCAGATCGCGGACGCGCCGCAAAACCGGATGTTCGTCTTCGGCGCGCTGCTGATCTTCGCCTCCGCCATGTGCTACGCCGTTTACCTGGTCACGGGCAGCCAGCTGGTCAAGCGCGTGGGCAGCATGCGCTTCACGGCCTACACCATGATCGTCTCGGCGATTGCGGCCATTGTCCAGTTTGCGGTCCTCGAGACACCGACGGCCCTGCGGCTGCCGTCGCAACTGTGGTGGATCGCGGTGGTGCTCGCGGTTGCCTGCACCGCGATGCCGGTGCTGCTGGTTGCCGAGGCGCTCAAGCGCATCGGCGCCAACCATTTCGCGCTCATCGGCGCGCTCGGACCGGTCACCACCGTGTTCGCCGACTTCTTCCTGCTCAACGGCGCGCTCAGCGCTGCGCAGGTCGTCGGCGGCGCGCTGGTAATCTCGGGCGTCTTGCTGGTTTCGGTGAAGAGGAATTGAAAACAAGGAGCTGGACATGGACCTCGGCATCAAGGGAAAAACGGCGCTGGTCTGCGCCGCGTCGAAGGGCTTGGGCAAGGGCTGCGCGATGGCGCTCGCACGCGACGGCGTGAATCTCGTCGTCACCGCGCGCGGCAAGGAGGCGCTCGAAGCTACCGCGGAAGAAATCAGGAAAAGCACGGGCGTCAAAGTGATCGCGATCGTCGGCGACATCACCACGCCGGACGGTCGGTCCGCGGCACTTGCCGCCTGTCCCAGCCCCGATATCCTCATCAACAACGCCGGCGGCCCGCCGCCCGGCGATTTCCGCAGTTGGTCGCGCGAAGAGTGGATCAAGGCCCTGGACGCCAACATGCTCGCCCCCATCGAACTCATCAAGGCCACGGTGGACGGCATGATCGGACGCAAGTTCGGCCGCATCGTCAACATCACCTCGGGCGCGGTGAAAATGCCGATCCCCGAGCTGGGCCTCTCGAACGGCGCGCGCACCGGCCTGACCGGATTCGTCGCCGGACTGTCGCGCCAGACCGTGGCACACAACGTCACCATCAACGGCCTGCTGCCCGGGCCCTTCGACACCGACCGGCTGCGCAGCAACCTGAAGTTCAATGCCCAGAAGACCGGCCAGACGGAAGCGGAGCTGGAGAAAATCCGCATGCAGGCCAATCCCGCCAAGCGCTTCGGCACCATCGAAGAATTCGGCGCCGCCTGCGCGTTCTTGTGCAGCGCCCATGCGGGTTACATCACAGGACAGAATCTCCTGATGGATGGTGGGGCTTTCCCGGGCACTTTCTAGAGTAAGATTCGCCGCTCTGAATCAGGAGATCCAGGCATGAATCGCTCACGCAGGCGCGCGCTCAAGGCGGGCGGCGTGCTCGCGCTGCTGATGGCCGCGGGCATCCAGCCCGCGCGGGCTCAGGCCCAGCAGTGGAACCAGGCGGCATTCTCGGGCAAGACGCTGCGCGAAGCGCTGCAGGCGCTGGGCGCGCAGAGTCCGGCGGCATCCGACTTGGTCGCCATCAAGGCGCCCGAAATCGCCGAAAACGGCGCCGTGGTACCGGTCGCGGTCGAGAGCAGGCTGCCGGGCACGCAGTCGATCACCCTGCTGATCGAGAAGAACCCGCTGCCGCTCGCCGCCAGCTTCGACATCCCGTCTGGCACCGAACCGTCGGTGTCGACGCGCGTGAAAATGGGCGAGAGTTCGGACGTCTACGCGCTGGTCAAGGCGGACGGCAAGTACTACTTCGCCAAGAAGGAAGTGAAGATCACCATCGGCGGCTGCGGCGGCTGAGCGAACCGGAAGGCTTGGGGGACATATGGCAGATCCGATGAGAATCCGCGTCGCCGAAAAGGACGGCTTGGTGACGGTGCGCATCCTGATGAGCCATGAGATGGAGACCGGACAGCGCAAGGACAGCTCGGGCAACCTGGTGCCGGCGCATTTCATCCGCAGCGTGCTCGCCACCTACCAGGGCCGCACGGTGCTGTCGGCACAGTGGGGCACGGCGGTGGCCAAGAACCCGTTTCTGGAGTTTTCCTTCAAGGGCGGCAAGAAGGGCGAGAAGGTCGTCGTCAGCTGGGAAGACAACAGGGGCGACAAGCGCACCGATGAAGCGACGATCAACTAGGTGGATCCTCCTTGCCGGCGCCGCGCTCGCGCTTTGCGCAGCCACGCCCTCCTTCCCGCAATCCGCGGTCGACGAAATCGCGAAGTACCGGCAGCAGCTGCAGGACGGTAACCCGGCCGAGCTCTGGGAAGCCCGCGGCGAGGACCTCTGGAAACAGAAACGCGGGCCGAAGAACGTTTCCCTCGAAAGCTGCGACCTCGGCAAGGGCCCGGGCGTGGTGAAAGGCGCCTATGCCGAGCTGCCGCGCTGGTTCGCGGACGCCGATCGCGTCATGGACCTGGAGACGCGGCTCGCGCACTGCATGGTGACCCTGCAGGGTTTCAAATTCGAAGAAGCCGTCAAGCGGCCGTTCGGGAACGGCAGCAACCGTTCGGACTTCGAAGCCCTCGCGGCCTGGATCGCGTCCGAGTCGAAGGGCGTGCCGATGAACGTGAGCCTGTCGCATCCCAAGGAGAGGGAGGCATACCGGATCGGCGAAAAGATGTTCTTCTTCCGCGGCGGCACGCATGACTTCGCCTGCGCGACCTGTCACGGCGAAACCGGCAAGCGCATCCGCCTGCAGGATCTGCCCAACCTCACGGACAGGGCGGGGGCGCAAGCCGCGTACACGACCTGGCCCGCTTACCGGGTGTCGCAGGGCGAACTGCGCACTTTCCAGTGGCGCCTGAACGATTGCTTCCGGCAGCAGCGCTTCCCGGACCTGAAGTTCACCTCCGAGGGCTCGATCGCGCTCACCATGTTCCTCGCGTACAACGCCAACGGCGCCGCTTACAACGGGCCCGCCATCAAGCGATGAAGACGACCGTACGCTCGGCTTTTCTCCTGGCTGCCGCCGTCATCGCGGGCTGCGCCAGCATGAGCGACGAGGAGGCGGCGCAGCGCGCACTCCAGGTCATGAAGTCCTCGTTCGACGAGCGCGGCCAGGCGAAACTCGATCGCCTGGACCAGGATGAGGCGCAGAAGCTCTGTAGCGTGCCGCCGGCGACGGTGTTGCCGAAGGAAACCGTCGAGCGCATTGAAAAGGCCAACCTCGCTTCGATCCGCTATCCAGCCGACGGCAAGCTGCTGGGCGACTGGAAGCGCGGCGAGAAGATCGCGCAAAACGGCCAGGGCATGCAGTACTCCGACGACCCGAAGCGGCCCTCCGGCGCAAACTGCTACGCCTGCCACCAGCTCTCGAAGCAGGAAATCTCGTTCGGCACCATCGGCCCCAGCCTGCTCCACTACGGCAAGCTGCGCGGGACGAGCGAACCGGTCCAGCGCTATACCTACGGCAAGATCTACAACTCCCAGGCCTTCGCCGCCTGCTCCAACATGCCGCGCTTCGGCCACAAGGGCATCCTCACCGAGCAGCAGATGAAGGACCTCGCCGCGCTGCTGCTGGACCCGGCCTCGCCGGTCAACCAGTAGTTCCGGCGCTGGCGTGAGGCGCCGCGAATTCCTGCAGGCGCTGGCGGCCGCCGCAGCCTGCGGCGTTCCGCTCGGCGCGCCGCGCGCGCAGGTCGCCGCAGGCCTCTACGACCTGCCGCCGTTCGGCAACGTCAGCCTGCTGCATTTCACCGACAGCCACGCGCAGCTGCTGCCGACATATTTCCGCGAACCGAGCGCCAATATCGGCGTCGGCGAAGCGGCCGGCCGCATTCCGCACCTCGTCGGCGAGCAGTTGCTGCGGCGGGCCGGCATCGCGCCGGGCACGGCCGAGGCGCATGCCTTCACGTTCCTCGATTTCGAGCGCGCGGCGCGGCGCTACGGCAGGCTCGGCGGCTACGCGCAGCTGGCGACGCTGGTGAAGCGGCTCAAGGGCACGCGCCCGCGCGCGCTGCTGCTCGACGGCGGCGACAGCTGGCAGGGCTCGGCGACCTCCCTCTGGACGCAGGGCCGCGACATGATCGAGGCCTCGCGCTTGCTCGGCGTCGATCTCATGACCGCGCACTGGGAATTCACCTACGGCGCTGCGCGAGTCCAGCAGGCGGTGGAGAAGGAACTCGGCCCGATCGGGTTCCTCGCGCAGAACGTGAAGACCGTGGATTTCGGCGATCCGGTGTTCAAGCCCTACGCGATCCGCGAGCAGAACGGCGTGGCGGTGGCGGTCATCGGCCAGGCTTTCCCGTACACGCCGATCGCCAACCCGCGCCACTTCGTCGCCGAGTGGACCTTCGGCATCCAGGAAGCGGAGCTGCGCAAACTCGTCGAGGAAGTGCGCGCCAAGGGAGCGCGTGCGGTGGTCCTGCTCTCGCACAACGGCATGGACGTCGATATCAAGCTCGCCGGCCGCGTGCCCGGCATCGACGCGATCCTCGGCGGCCACACGCACGACGGCATGCCGGTGCCGCTCGTCGTGAAGAACGCGGGCGGCCAGACCGTGGTCACCAACGCCGGATCGAACGGCAAATTCCTCGGCGTGCTCGACCTGGACGTGAAAGGCGGGGTAGTGGATTTCCGCTACCGCCTGTTGCCGGTGTTTGCCAACCTGCTGCCGCCAGACCGCGAGATGCAGGCGCTGGTCGAGCGCGTACGCGCGCCCTACAAGGCGAAGCTCGAAGAACCGCTCGCCGTCACCGAAGCCCTGCTCTACCGCCGCGGCAATTTCAACGGCAGCTTCGACCAGCTGATCCTCGATGCGCTGCAGGCCGTCAAAGGTGCCGACATCGGCTTCTCGCCAGGATTCCGCTGGGGCACCACGCTGCTGCCGGGACAAGCGATCCTGCGCGAACAGTTGATGGACCAGACCGCGATCACCTACCCCCACAGCACGCTGAACGAATTGACCGGCGCCGAGATCAAGGCAATCCTCGAAGACGTCTGCGACAACCTGTTCAATCCCGATCCCTACCTGCAGCAGGGCGGCGACATGGTGCGCGTGGGCGGCATGACCTACTCTTGCAATCCCAGCGCGAGAATGGGTTCAAGAATTTTCGATCTGAGATTGAAGGACGAACCCATCGAGGCCGACAAGCGCTACAAGGTCGCCGGCTGGGCGCCGGTCGCCGAAGGAGCGAAAGGCGAGCCGATCTGGGACGTGGTCGAGCGCTACCTGAAAGACCGCAAGACGGTGCTGGCGAAAGCGCCGAACCAGCCCCGCCTCATCGGGGTCGAGGGCAATCCCGGGCTGGCATGAGGCTGCTGCTCGCCCTCGCTCTCTGCTGCGCGCTACCGGCCCTGGCGCTTGAGCCGATCCGAGTCTCGCAGAGCGTTTACTACGTCCGCGGCGAAACGGGCCTGCCCTCCACCGCCAATCGCGGCTTCACCTCGAATGCGGGATTCGTCGTCACGCGCGAAGGCGTCGTGGTGTTCGACGCGCTGGGCACGCCGGCGCTCGGCAAGGAACTCCTCGACGCCATCCGCGAAATCACGCTGGTGCCGATCCGGCGCGTCGTCGTCAGCCATTACCACGCCGACCATTTCTACGGGCTGGCCGCGTTCAAGAAAGCGGGCGCCGAGATCTGGGCGAATCGCGCCGCGCGCGGCTACCTCGCCTCCGAGGCCGCGCGGCAGCGCCTCGCCGAGCGGCGCCAGTCGCTCGCGCCCTGGGTCGGCGCGGACATGCGCCTCATTCCTGCCGACCGCTGGCTCGATCGCGAAACCTCTTTCCAGCTCGATGGCCTGACCTTCCGCATCTTTCCGGTCGGCCCGGCGCACACGCCGGAGGACCTGGTCATGGCGGTCGAGGAGGAGAACGTGCTGTTTGTCGGCGACCTGATTTTCTCCGGTCGCGTTCCGTTCGTCGGCGAGGCCGACAGCAAGGCCTGGATCGCCGCCATCGACCGCATCGCCGAGTTCAAGCCTAAGGTCATGATCCCCGGCCACGGCGACGCCTCGCGCGACCCCGCGGCCGACCTGCGCCTGACGCGCGACTACCTCGTCTACTTGAGGGAGAAAATGGGCGCCGCAGCCGAGGAACTCGAGGATTTCGAGGTAGCCTACGCAAGGACTGACTGGTCGCGTTTCGCGCAGTTGCCCGCCTTCGAGGCGGTGAACCGCAGGAACGCGTACAACACCTACATCCGTATGCAAGGAGGCGACAAATGAAAGCCCTGCTATCGATCGCGGCCACGGCGCTACTGGCCCTCGCCGGCTGCGCCAACACCGGCAGCGCGCTCACCGACCCGGTCGGACCGGACAAGGTCGTCTATCACCTTAACGAAGGCCTCGCACAAGCGAGTAACGGCTTGCGCAACGTACGCAACCATCTCGAGGTGAACCCGAAGGCGCAGATCGTGGTGGTCGCGCATGCGCAAGGCGTCGACTACCTGATGAAGGGCAAGAAAGACGCCAACGGCAATCCCTACGAGGCAATCGTGCAGGACCTGAAGAGCCAGGGCGTGAAGTTCGACGTTTGCGAGATCACGTTGCGCAACCGCAAGCTCACGAAAGACATGTTCATCGAGGAAGTCGACTACGTGCCCTCGGGTGTCGCGGAGATCACGCGCCTGCAGACGCGCGAGGGATACGCCTACCTGCGGCCCTGAACCCTCAGGCCGCGACCGCCTTCTAGCCGGGCGCGCCTGCCATCGACGAACTGGCCATGTCCGGAGGAGTTTAAACGAGACTGAGCGAGACCAGCGCGACCGAGGCGCCGAGCGCTGCGCCAGCCAGCACGTCACTCGGGTAGTGCAGGCCGAGGACGATGCGTGACGCGGCAACGGCCAGGGTTATGGCCCCGAGCGGCAGTGCAAGCGGCGGGAAATACGCGGCGGCGACGATGGTGAACGCCACCGCATGCAGCGTGTGTCCCGACGGAAAGCTGAAGCGGTCGAGCGGCACCGCGCCCGCGGCGATGTGCGCGTGCACTTCGTAAGGCCGCGGCCGCAGCGTGCCTTGCTTCAGCCGCCGGTACAGGAAGGTGCAGGCGAGCCCGACGCAGGCCATGTGCAGCACGGGCAGCGCCGCCTCGGCGCCTTGCGCCAACAGCAGGGCCAGCATCAGCGCATACCAGAAAATCCCGTTGCCGAGCCAGCTTACCGCCCGGAACAGGTGCAGCAGTACCCGGAAGCGGATGGCGCGGTTCAGCCGCGCGCAGGCGCGCTCGTCCCAGCGCTGGATAACCTGCAAGGTGCCGTCAAGCCGCGGCATGGCGCTCGCGCAGCTGGATTGCGGGGGCGGCGATCGTTTCGCGCAGCACCGTTTCGAAATCCGCAGCGACCTTGCCCCAGCTGAGCGGTTCTGCTGCCACGCGTGCCTGCCGGCCGAGCAAGCGCGCACGAGGCAGGTCGCGCGCGAGCGCGGCCGCGTGCTCGATGAAGCTGATGCGGTCGTTCAGCGGCACCAGCAGCCCGGATCGGCCGTGCAGGATGTGCTGGCGCGCAGCCGCATAGTCGCAGGCCACGATCGCCAGACCGCTCGCCATCGCCTCCATCGTGACGTTGCCGAAGGTTTCGCTGGTGCTGGGAAATAGAAAGATGTCGGCCGAGGCATAGTGCGCCGCGAGTTCGCCGTCCTCGAGGCGCCCGGCGATGACGATGCCCGGGCCGTCGCGCTGGAGCTGCCGGGCCATCGGTCCTTCATCGCCCACCAGGATCAGGCGCGTTTCCGGGCGCACTGCGCGCATCGCGCGGTAGGCGTCGAGCGCCAGCGGAAAATTCTTCTCCGGCGCGAAGCGGCTGACGCACAACGCAACCGGGGCGTCGTCCGACGCGCACCATTGCTCGCGCAGCGCCGGGTCGCGCTTGGCCGGGGAAAACAGCCCGCAATCGACGCCGCGGCCGACCACGCGCAGCCTCTCGAAGCCGATTTGCGTGAGGTCCCGCGCGATCTCTTCAGTCGGAACCATCGTGCAGCAGGCGCGGTTGTGGAACAGTCGCAGGTAGCCTGCGACGATTCGCTCGGACCAGCCGGCGCCATAGTGCCGGCTGTAAGCGTGGAAATTGGTGCGAAAGTCCGTCGTCACCGGCAGGCCGAGCTTGCGCGCGGCCATCAGCGCACTCCAGCCCAGCGGCCCCTCCGTCGCGACATGCACGACATCGGGCGGCTCGTCCTGCCACGCGCGCAGCAGCGCCTGCTTCGACGGCAATCCAAAGCGCAGTTGCGGATACCGCGGGATCCTCATCCCCGGCCGCAGGCGCTCCCAAAAGCGGTCCTGTTCGGCCGCCCGGTCCGCCGGTCCCTGGCGCGGACGTACCAGCTCGACATCATGTCCCCGGGCAAGCAATTGCCCGACAAGGGCCGCCACGGTGCGCGCCACCCCGTTGATTTCGGGTGGGTAGGTTTCGCATACCATCGCGACGCACAGCCGCTCCATGCGCGGTGACGATGCGCCGTGTTCGTGAAACTTCGGTGACGGTCGCGTTAAGGCTTGATTAAAAAGCGAGGATGAGCAGCCAAACCGCGGCGACGTTGACGAGCGACAGCATCACTGCCGCGCTGCCGATGTCCTTGGCGCGCTTGGCAAGGTTGTGGTCGTCCAGCGACACGCGGTCCACGGTAGCCTCGACTGCGGAGTTGAGCAGTTCCACCACCAGCACCAGCAGCACGCTGCCCACCAGCAGCGCCCGTTCGACGCCCGTCGTGCCCAGCCACAGGCCGAGCGGCACCATGATCGCGGCAAGGAACAGTTCCTGGCGGAAGGCGTCCTCGTGGCGGGCGGCGGCGGACAGCCCGTCGATCGAATAGCCCGTGGCGTTGATCAGGCGCCGCAACCCGGTCTTGCCTTTATACGGGCTTTCCATCGCGGCGCCGAATGTAGCACGCGCCGGGGAAGCGGCGCGGCGCCTAGGCCGCCGGCGCGAGCGTGCGCAGCAGTTCTTCCTGCACCACGCGCGGCTTGCCGCGCCGCGAGGCGGGCGCCTCGTAGCCGCCTTCGGAATTCATGGTCCACGCCTGGCTGACATCGTCGAGATAGGCCTGCAATCCCTCGCGGATGACGCGCTGCTTGAGCACCGGGTCGAGCACGGGAAAGGCGAGCTCGATGCGGCGGAAGAAATTGCGGTCCATCCAGTCCGCGCTGGACAAGTAGACGTCGTCGGCGCCCTCGTTGTGGAAGCAGAACAGGCGCGCATGCTCGAGGAAACGCCCGACCACCGAGCGCACTCGGATGTTCTCCGACAGCCCCGCAACGCCCGGCCGCAGCGCGCAGACGCCGCGGACCAGAAGGTCGATCTGCACGCCGGCTTGCGACGCGGCGTAAAGCTCCTCGATCAACTCGGGCTCCAGCAGCGCGTTCATTTTCGCCATCACGCGCGCGGGCCTGCCCTCCTTGGCGATACGAACCTCGTTGCGCACCGCGGCGACCACGCGCTTGTGCAGCGTGAAGGGCGACAGCCACAGGTACTTCATGCGGCTCGATTTGCCAAGTCCAGTGAGCTGCTTGAACACCTCGTTGACGTCCGAGCAGATTTCCTCGCGCGCAGTCAGCAGCCCGAAATCGGTGTACTGGCGCGCCGTGCGCGGATGGTAGTTGCCGGTGGCAAGGTGCGCATAGCGCCGTAGCACGCTGCCCTGCGGGCCATCCTCACGGCGCACCACCAGCGCCATCTTGGCGTGCGTCTTGTGGCCGACGACACCGTAGACCACGTGCGCGCCGGCTTCCTCCAGGCGCGCGGCCCAGTTGATGTTCGCTTCCTCGTCGAAGCGCGCCATCAGCTCCACCACCACGGTCACTTCCTTGCCCTGACGCGCAGCTTCGATGAGGATGTCCATCAACTCCGAGTCCGTGCCGGTGCGGTAGACGGTCTGCTTGATTGCGATCACGCGCGGATCGGTCACCGAAGTACGAATGAATTCGATCACCGGCATGAACGATTCGTAGGGATGGTGCAGCAGCACGTCCTGCTTTTTCAGCACCGCGAAAACGTCCTTCTGGCCTGCGAGCGCAAGCGGCAGCGCCGGCTGGAACGCCGGGTACTTCAGCTCGGGCTTCTCCACGCGATCAGTCACTTCACGCAGGCGATAGAGGTTCACCGGACCGTCCACACGGTAGAGGTCCGTTTCCGAGAGCCCGAACTGCTGCAGCAGGAATTCGACCGTTTGCTGCGAGC
This sequence comes from Burkholderiales bacterium, assembly GCA_035499575.1. Taxonomy (GTDB): domain Bacteria; phylum Pseudomonadota; class Gammaproteobacteria; order Burkholderiales; family SG8-39; genus RBG-16-66-20. Next base: position 20,951 of record DATJYN010000018.1, read on the forward strand.
AGTTGTCGGCGACCTCCAGCCGCACTGCGTCGCCGAAGTGCCGATGCAGCAGTTCGCCCTGGATCGCGATGCGCATGTTCTTGATTTCCTCCTCGTCCACGAACAGGTCCGAGTTGCGCGTGACGCGGAACTGGTGGCAGCCCTTGACCTGCATGCCGGAGAACAGCTCGTCGACGTGCGCGTGCAGGATCGAGGACAGGAACACGAAGGCGTATTCGGCGCCGGCGACGTCGGCCGGCAGGCGGATCACGCGCGGCAGGGCGCGCGGCGCCTGCACGATCGCGGCACGCGACTTGCGGCCGAAGGAATCGCGCCCTTCCAGCTCGATGGCGAGGTTCAGGGATTTGTTCAGCACGCGCGGGAACGGGTGCGCCGGATCGAGGCCGATCGGCGTCAGCACCGGCAGCAGTTCGCGCATGAAGTAATCGCGGATCCAGGTGCGCTGCGCGTCGGTCCATTCCTCGCGCTTGGGGAAAATCACGCCCTGCTTCGCCATCGCCGGTAGCAGCACGCTGTTCAGCAGCCGGTATTGCTCGCCCACCAGGGCGTGCGCCTGAGCCGAAACCAGCTCGAAAACCTCCGCCGGGCTGCGGCCATCCAAACCGGATTCCTTGATGCCCACCTTGACCTGTTCCTTCAGGCCGGCGACCCGGATCTCGAAGAACTCGTCCAGGTTGGAGGAGACGATGGTGAGGAAGCGCAGCCGTTCCAGCAGCGGCACCGAATCGTCCGCCGCCTGCGCCAGCACGCGCCGGTTGAATTCGAGCAGCCCGAGCTCGCGGTTCAGGAAATGCGATGGGGGAAGGTTCTTTTTGACCATGGCTACGGCGGGCGGGGAGCACTGCTGCTTCCGCTAGCCTACACCAGAAATATTGCAGCTACGTGAAAGCGCCCGGACACGCCGTTTGCCGAGAAATCCGCAGAGTGTTAGTTTTCAAGGCGATGGCACGCCCTGACTTGCTCGCTGCAGTCGATCTTGGTTCGAACAGTTTCCACCTGCAGGTCGGGCGCGTCGTCGGCGGCCAGATCTATCCCCTCGATACCCTGCGCGAAGTCGTGCGCCTCGGCGCCGGCTTGACCTCGGAAAAACGCATCGACCGCGCCACCCAGGCGCGCGCGCTGGAAGCGCTCGAGCGCATCGGCGAACGGCTGCGCGGGCTGCCGCGCAGCGCGGTGCGCGCGGTCGGCACCAATACGCTGCGCGTGGCGAAGAACGCGCCGCAGTTCCTGCGCGAGGCGCGGGCTGCTCTTGGCTTCCCGATCGAAGTGATCGCCGGCCGCGAAGAAGCGCGCCTGATCTACCTCGGCGTCGCGCACTCCATGCCGCCGGCGCCGAAGAAGCGCCTGGTGGTCGACATCGGCGGCGGTTCGACCGAGTTCATCGTCGGCAAGGGGCTGGAACCGCTGCTTACCGAAAGCCTCTACATGGGCTGTGTCAGCTACAGCCTCGCCTACTTCCCCGAGGGCAGGGTGGACAAGGGGCGCATGAAGAAGGCGGAACTCGCTGCACGCCAGGAACTGGAAGGCATCGAGCACGAATACCGCGGCGCAGGCTGGGAAGAGACTGTCGGCTCCTCGGGCACGGCGCGCGCACTGGAAACGATCTTGCGCGAAAACGGCTTCACCGACGAAGGCATCACGCTGGAGGGACTCGAGCAACTGAAGGCCCTGCTGATCAAGCACGAACGTGCCGACCCGGACCGCATTGCCGGCTTGCGCAAGGATCGAGTGCCGGTGCTGACCGGCGGCCTCGCCATCATGCTCGCTGCGTTCTCGGAGCTGGGCATCGAGAAAATGGCGGTCTCGGAGGGCGCGCTGCGGCACGGCGTGCTCTACGATTTGCTCGGGCGGGTACAGCACCGTGACATGCGCGAAGCCACCGTGGCGCAGTTCATGCGGCGCTACCATGCGGACACGACGCAGGCCGAGCGCGTGCGGTCGCTGGCGCTGAAAATATTCGACGCGATGAACCCGGAAAAAGAGGAGCCGGACACCGACCGGCTGCTGCTCGACTGGGCGGCGCGCCTGGCGGAAATCGGGCTGTCGGTGGCGCACGCGCAGTATCACAAGCACTCCGCCTACATCCTGTCGAACGCCGACATGCCGGGTTTCTCGCGAATGGAGCAGCAGCGTCTCGCCCGCATCGTGCTCGCGCACCGCGGCAAACTCGGCAAGATGCGGGATGAGGGCCTCGAAGGCAGCGACTGGGCCCTGGTATTCGCGCTGCGCATCGCGGCTCTGGTGCTGCGCAACCGGACCGACGCGCGCTTCCCGATGCTGCGCGTCGCCGGCGACAAGACCGGCTACAGCGTCGACCTGCCGCAGGCCTGGCTGGAGGAGAACCCGCTCGCCGCGGCGGCGCTCGAAACCGAATCGGAGCGCTGGGAGGCCGTCGACCTGCGCTTCTCGGTCCACAGCCTGTCGGAAAAGAAGGTCGCCCAGCTACGCGGCTGAGTTGCCGCTAGAGCAGGTCCGGGGCCATCACCGCGCGCAGCACCGCCTGGTGCCTGCCGTCCCGCTCGCGGTCGCTGATCCACCACAGGCCAGCCTTTTTCAGCGACCAATCTCCCTGAGCTCCGGAGAGCAGCATCGCTGCTACGCGGCCGAGATCGGGCTGATGTCCGACCACGACCACCGCGCCCTTGCGTGTTGGCCATCCCGCCGCTTCAAGGATGACCGCCGGGGCGGCGCCCGGCGCAAGGCGGTCCGAGATCCTGTATTTGACCCCGAGCGCGTCCGCAGTCTCGCGCGCGCGCCGCGCGGGACTGGCGACGACCTGGATGCGCGACGGCAGGCGCTTCATCAGCCACTCGCTCATGCGCGCGGCCTGCTTGTGGCCCTTGGCGGTGAGCTTCCTCTCGAGGTCGCGGCCGCCTTCTGCGGCATCCGCGTGACGCCAGAGAATCAGGTCCACGAGCTCATCCTAAACCCGCCACGCGTTGCGCGACTGGTGCAAGGCGTGCGGCCGGGAACCGCGCGCTGAAGCGGCTGCCTTTGCCGGGCACGCTGTCGATCCCGAGCGCCGCCTGGTGCCTGGCCAGCGCATGCTTCACGATCGACAATCCCAGGCCGGTGCCGCCGGTCTCGCGCGAGCGGCCGCGGTCGACGCGGTAGAAACGCTCGGTGAGCCGCGGCAGGTGTTCCGCGTCGATGCCGATGCCGTTGTCCTGCACCGAGAACTCGCCGCCATCTTCCGCCGATTGCCAGCGCAGGCGGATTTCCCCGCCGGCGGGCGTATATCTTACGGCGTTGCTGGCGAGATTCAGGAACGCGCTGGCCAGTTCCTTTTCCGCGCCGAGCAGGTCGTGGTCGCCTTTCATTTCCAGCGAAATCCGGTGCTTGCCGCCGGAGAGGGCCTCGGCCTCGGCGCGCACATTATGGAGAAGCGGACGCAGCGCGACGCGCGATGCGGTCGGCGGCGCCGGCGCATGCTCCAGCACGGAGAGCGTCAGCAGGTCGTCGATCAGGTGCTTCATGCGCTCGGCCTGGGGCGCCATCAGGCCGACGTAGTCGCGCACGCGCCCGGCATCCAGCTTCAGGTCCTGGATGGTTTCCAGGAACCCCGCGAGTACGGTCAGCGGCGTGCGCAGCTCGTGCGACACGTTGGCGACGAAGTCGCGGCGCATTGCCTCCAGCCGCTCGGTACCGGTAACGTCCTGCGACAGCAGCAGGTGCTCTTCATCGCCGAAGGAGACGATCTGCAGCGATAGCGTGCGCCCGCCGCCGGGGGAATTTACGCGCGCCGGCTCGGAATAGTCCGCCGCGCGCAGGTAATCGACGAAGCCGGGACTGCGCACCATATTGACGATCGGCTGGCCGCGGTCGCGCTCGGGGTCGAGGCCGAGCTGGTCGCGCGCCGCGTCGTTGCACCAGTCCAGGCGGTAGTCGGCATCCAGCACGGCAACGCCATAGGGCAGCGCCTGCGCACCGCGCCGCGAGCGCACCATCAGCTGCGCCAGCTCACGGCGGCGCTTTAGCAGCGCGCGGCGATGGCGATGCAGCAGGTTGAATACCTCGCCCCAGCTGCCCTCGGCCTCCGGCGGATCGTTTAGGCGGGGCTGCGACGCCCAGTGCCGCAGCTTGCGAAACTCGCGGAACTGGCGGTAAAGCAGGACCGCGAGTATCGCTACCGCGAAGGCAAGGACCGCTTCCAGCCAAGTCATTGGCTGCCCGTCAGCTCCGGGTGGTGGCGGGAACGTCCGTGCGCAGGGAATAGCCGCTGCCGCGCACCGTCTCGATCAGCGCGTCATGGCCGGTGGGCGTAAGTCCCTGCCGCAGGCGCCTGATGTGGACGTCGACCGTGCGCTCCTCGATGAACACGTGGTCGCCCCAGACCTCGTCGAGCAGCTGCGCGCGAGAGTAGACGCGGTTGGGGTGCGTCATCAGGTAGTGCAGCAGCCGGAACTCGGTCGGCCCGAAGCTGAGCGGCTCGCCGTTGCCGGTCACGCGGTGCGCCAGCGGGTCGATGCGCAGCCCGGCGATTTCCACTGGCACGTCGCCGTGCTGCGGCTTCCTTCGGCGCAGCACCGCGCGGATGCGCGCCACCAGTTCCTTGGTGGAAAACGGCTTGGTGATGTAGTCGTCGGCACCCGCTTCCAGCCCGGCGATCTTGTCCGGTTCCTCGGCGCGCGCGGTAAGGAAGATCAGCGGCAACTCGCGCGTGCGCGCGTCGCCGCGCAAGCGCCGCGCCAGCGCCACGCCCGACTGCCCCGGCAGCATCCAGTCGAGCAGCACCACGTCGGGCAGGATATCGGAAAGCAGGCGGCCGGCGTCCTCCGCCGACCGCGCGCGCAGCGTTTCGTAGCCAGCGTGCTCCAGATTGACTGCAACCAGCTCGAGGATTGCCGGTTCGTCCTCTACGATCATTACCGTGGCGGGCATGCGGCGGGGGCTTTCTTTCTATTTCTTGGCGATCTCGCGCTCGATATCGGCGAACGAGGTGTGGCGCACGTCGGTGCCCTTGACAATGTAAATCACCTGCTCGGCCACGTTCTTGGCGTGGTCGCCTATGCGCTCGATCGCCTTCGCCACCCAGACCGTTTCGACGGAAGTCGTGATGGTGCGCGGGTCTTCCATCATGTAGGTGATCAGCTGCCGCAGCACCGAGCGGAATTCGGCGTCGAGCTCCGAGTCTTCCTTGAGAACCTCGGCCGCGCTCGCCGCATCCAGGCGCGCAAAGGCGTCCAGCGCCTGGCGCAGCATCTTGACCGCGATCTGAGAGGCATGCCGGATCGCCGGAAAGCGCTGCGCGAGATGCGCGCTGCCTTCGTGGATCTTCTTCGCCATGCGGGCGATCTTCTTCGCCTCGTCGCCGACGCGCTCCAGGTCCGTCACGATCTTGCTGATCGCCATGATCAGGCGCAGGTCGCTCGCCGCGGGCTGGCGCTTGACGACGATGTGGTTGCAGGCGCCGTCAATCGCGACCTCGTAGCCATTGACGCGCGCATCGTTCTCGATGACCTGCTCGATCAGCGCCTGGTCGCCGGTGGAGAAAGCCTGGATCGCAGCCAGGATCTGCGCCTCCACCAGGCCGCCCATCTGCAGCACGCGCGTGCGCGTGGTATCGAGGTCGGTCTCGAACTGCTTGGAAATGTGCTCTGCGGTGCCCATGGCGCGTTTTCCTCGCGGTTTAGCCGAACCGGCCGGTGATGTAGTCCTCGGTCGCGGACTTCTTCGGCTTGATGAAGATGGTGTCGGTCACGTCGTATTCGATCAATTCGCCGAGGTACATGTAGGCGGTGAAATCGGAGACGCGCGCCGCCTGCTGCATGTTGTGGGTGACGATGACCACCGTATAGTCGTTCTTCAGCTCATGGATCAGTTCCTCGACCTTGGCGGTGGAGATCGGATCCAGCGCCGAGCAGGGCTCGTCGAGCAGCAGTACTTCCGGCTTGATGGCGATGCCGCGCGCGATGCACAGGCGCTGCTGCTGGCCGCCCGAGAGGCTCTGCCCGCTCTGCGAGAGCTTGCCCTTGACCTCGTTCCAGAGGGCGGCCCTGCCGAGCGCCCACTCGACGCGGTCATCCATCTCGCGCTTGCTCAAGTTCTCGAACAGGCGCACGCCGAAGGCGATGTTGTCGTAGATGGACATCGGGAACGGGGTCGGCTTCTGAAACACCATGCCGATCTTGGCGCGGATCAGCGAGACGTCCTGCTTGGTGGTCAGCAGGTTCTCGCCGTCCACCAGGATCTCGCCTTCGGCGCGCTGGTCCGGGTAGAGCGAGTACATGCGGTTGAAGGTGCGCAGCAGCGTCGACTTGCCGCAGCCCGACGGACCGATGAACGCGGTCACCTTGCCCTCCGGGATTTCCATGGTGACGTTCTTCAGCGCGTGGAAGCCGCCATAGTAGAAGTTAAGGTTCCTGATGCTCAGCTTGGACTTGAGCGAGGCGAGCGGAGCGGCATCGGGCGACGGATCGGCGCGCACCGCGGTGTGGATCATCGGCCGGGACACGGCTTGGGCGGCGCTGGTTTCCATTTCGGGCATCCTTTGCATCAGTCGGTCTTCCGGAACAGCGCGCGCGCCAGGATATTCAGCACCAGCACCGCGAGCGTGATCAGCGCGGCGCCGCCCCATGCGAGGCGGTGCCAGTTCTCGTAGGGGCTCATGGCGAACTGGAAGATCACCACCGGCAGGTTCGCCATCGGCGCGTTCAGGTTATTGGACCAGAACTGGTTGTTGAGCGCGGTGAACAGCAGCGGTGCAGTCTCGCCGCTGATGCGCGCGATCGCCAGCAGGACGCCGGTGAGGATGCCCGTGCGCGCGGCGCGGTAGGTGATCATGGTGACCATCTTCCAGACGGGGCAGCCGAGCGCCATGGCCGCTTCCCGAAGCGTGTTGGGCACGAGCTTCAGCATGTCGTCGGTCGTGCGCACCACGACCGGGATCACCAGCAGCGCGAGCGCGATTGCGCCGGCCCAGGCCGAGAAGTGTCCGACTCGCGCCACGTAGACCGAGTAGACGAAAAGGCCGATGACGATCGACGGCGCGGACAGCAGGACGTCGTTCAGGAACCGGGTGGCGCTCGCCAGCCAGCCGGACCGGCCGTACTCCGCGAGATAGGTTCCGGCGAGAATCCCAATCGGCGTACCGAGGAAGGTGCCGACCGAGACCATGACCAGGCTGCCGCCGATGGCGTTCGACAGCCCGCCGTCGGCACCGGGCGGCGGCGTCATCTGGTAGTACAGCGTCGCGCGCGCGAGCGCGGTACCGCCCTCGTAGAGAAGAACTCCAAGAATCCAGATCAGCCAGAACAGGCCGTACGCGAGCGCAAGGCTGGACACCGCAAGCAGGACAAAATTGACCAGCTTCCGGGAGCGGTAAATCCGGTTGCCGGCATTGATCACGCCAGGCTTCTGGATCACGGCACTCACGAGCGCGTTCCCTCCCCCCTGGCAAGCCGAAGCAGCAGAAGCTTTGCCAGAGCCAGCACAATGGTGGTTATCAGGAAAAGTATCAATCCGAGCTCGATGAGCGCGGAAAAATACAAGTCGCCGACCGCCTCCGTGAATTCGTTGGCAAGGGCGGACGCAATACTGTTGCCCGGGGCCATGAGCGACGCGGCCAGGCGATTTGCATTGCCGATCACGAAGGTCACCGCCATGGTTTCGCCGAGGGCGCGCCCCAGGCCCAGCATGATTCCGCCGATTACGCCGACCTTCGTATAGGGCAACACCACCCGCCAGACGACCTCCCAGGTCGTGGCACCGAGGCCGTAGGCCGACTCCTTCAGCATCGGCGGCACGATCTCGAACACGTCGCGCATCACCGCCGTGATGAAGGGAATCACCATGATTGACAGCACCACGCCGGCCGTGAGCATGCCGATGCCGATCGGCGGGCCGGCGAACAGCGCGCCGGCGAACGGCACGCTGCCGAGCGTCCTGATGAGCACCGGCTGGATGTAGGTCTGGAACAGAGGCACGAACACGAACAGGCCCCACATTCCATAGATGATCGAGGGAATCGCAGCGAGCAATTCTATCGCGGTGCCGAGCGGGCGCTTCAGCCAGGCGGGCGACAATTCGGTGAGAAATAGCGCGATCCCGAAACTGACCGGCACGCCGATCGCCATTGCCACCAGCGAAGTCACGAGCGTTCCAAAAATCGGCACCAGCGCGCCGAACTGCTCCTGCACCGGATCCCAGTCCGAGCTCCAGATGAACGAAAAGCCGTATTTCCGCAGCGTCAGCTGGCTGCCTATTGCCAGGGACGCGAGGATCGCCAACAGCAGGCTGAAGACGAGAAACGCGAAAAACCGCGTCAGCCACTCGAATGCCGTATCCATCCATGGCGCCGAGCGCGCCGGGCGGGAGCCTTGGGGATCGCTCGTCACGGTCGGGCTGATACCAGCTTGGGATCCGTTCAGCGTGCCAGCGGACATGGAATGATCAAGCGAGTTGAATTTTAAGGGGTCGCACACCGATCCGAACGAAAAGAGAGCGGCTCGCACCGCCCTCTTTTCAGATCAACGACTTGGCGCCGGGCGCTCAATAGACGGTCTTGCCCGAAGCGTCCTTGATTTGCTTCCAAACGCTCCGTATCTGGTTGACTACCGCGTCCGGCATCGGAATGTAATCGAGCTCGGATGCCATCTGGTCGCCGTTCGCGTACGACCATTCGAAGAACTTGAGAACCTGCTTGGCGTTCTCCGGATTGGACTGAACCTTGTGCATCAGGATGAATGTTGCGCCGGCAATCGGCCAGGAATCCTTGCCGGGCGCATCGGTCAGGATCATGTACATGCCGGGCGCCTGTTTCCAATCGGCGCCCGCCGCCGCGGCCATCACCGCTTCCGGGGTCGGCGAGACGACGCTGCCATTGCGGTTGACCATCTTGGCGAACGTAAGCTTGTTCTGCTTCGCGTAGGCGGATTCGACGTAGCCGATCGCCCCGTCGATGCGGCCGACGTAGTTGGCGACGCCTTCATTGCCCTTGCCGCCAACGCCCGTGGGCCACTTCACAGAGGTGCCCTCGCCGACGCCCGATTTCCAGTCCGGGCTCACCTTGGACAGGTAGTTCGTAAAGATGAAAGTCGTGCCGGAGCCATCCGACCGGTGCACAACGGATATTGCCTGGTCCGGCAGCGCCACGCCCGGATTATTGGCCTTAAGGGCCGCGTCGTTCCACTTCGCGATCTTGCCCAGGTAAATGTCCGCAAGCTGAGCCGGCGTCAGCGTGATCTGTCCCGAACCCACGCCCTTCAGGTTGAACACCGGAACGACGCCGCCCATGACCGTCGGAAACTGCAGCAAGCCGTCCTTGTCCAGCTGTTCGGGCTGCAGCGGCATGTCCGATGCGCCGAAGTCAACGGTCTTCGCGGTGATCTGCTTGATGCCGCCGCCCGATCCTATCGACTGATAATTGAGCCCGACGCCGGTGGATTTTCTGTAGGCATCCGCCCATTTGGCGTATATCGGGTAAGGAAAAGTCGCGCCGGCGCCGGTGATATCGCCCGCCACAGCACTGCCGGAAATCGCAGCGGCTGCGATGGCGCCTATCAGCGAAGCCCGAAAGCTGAGTTTGAACATGGATTCCCTTTCTTTGCGGATATGTGAAATAACCTGCCGCACCTTATCGGTCGCGTGTGACAGTAAGATGACAACAGCCGGAACATCGATGGCTCCGGGGGTAAAATTCCCACCTGCTTTTCCGAACTGGTCGATCCGGAGAAACCCATGAATTCGCCCAAGCAGGCGGGCCTGCCGCCGCTCCCCCTGAAAGATCCCAAGCTGTTCCGCGAGCAGTGCTATCTGGACGGTGCCTGGACCGGCGCCGATTCGAAGAAGACGTTCGCTGTCCACAATCCCGCAACCGGCGAGGCGATCGGCGGCGTGCCCGACCTGGGCGCAGCGGAAACCAGGCGCGCCATCGAGGCCGCCGAGCGAGCGCTGCCTGCCTGGCGCGCGAAGACCGCGAAGGAACGCGCAGCGATCCTGCGCAAGTGGAACGACCTGATCCTCGCCAACTTGGACGACCTCGCGCTGATCCTCACCTCCGAGCAGGGCAAGCCGCTCGCCGAGGCCAAGGGCGAGATCCAGATCGGCGCCGCCTACATCGAATGGTTCTCGGAAGAAGCGAAGCGCATCTACGGCGACACCATCCCTACGCCCTGGGCCGATCGGCGCATCGTCGTCGTCAAGCAGCCGGTCGGCGTATGCGCGGCGATCACGCCGTGGAACTTCCCGCACTCGATGATCACCCGCAAGATCGCCCCGGCGCTCGCGGCCGGCTGCACCGTGGTGCTGAAACCCGCGGAACAGACGCCCTACTCCGCGCTCGCACTGGCGGAGCTCGCCGAGCGCGCCGGATTCCCCAAGGGGGTGATCAATATCCTCACTGGCGATGCCCCTGCGATCGGCGGCGAGATGTGCGCCAACCCGGCCGTGCGCAAGGTTTCGTTCACCGGTTCGACCGAGGTCGGCCGCCTGCTGATGAAGCAGTCCGCGCCGACGGTGAAGAAAATTTCCCTGGAACTCGGCGGCAACGCGCCATTCATCGTTTTCGACGACGCCGACCTTGACGCCGCGGTCGAGGGCGCGATGGCGTCGAAGTACCGCAACAGCGGCCAGACCTGCGTCTGCGCCAACCGGCTGTTCGTGCACGACAAGGTCTACGACAGGTTCGCCGAAAAGCTGGTCGCCAAGGTGAATTCGCTGAAGGTGTCGCCCGGCACCGAGGCCGGCGCGACGCAGGGCCCGCTGATCGACCTGGCCGCGCTCGCCAAGGTCGAGGACCACGTCGCCGACGCCACCTCCGGCGGCGCGAAGGTGCTCGCGGGCGGCAAGCGCCACGCGCGCGGCGGCACCTTCTACGAGCCGACCGTGCTCGCCGACGTGAAGCCCGGCATGAAGATTTTCCGCGAGGAGACCTTCGGCCCGGTGGCACCGCTATTCCGCTTCAAGACGGACGAGGAAGTGGTCGATCTCGCCAACCGCACCGAATACGGCCTGGCGGCCTACTTCTACAGCCGCGACATCGGCCGCGTCTGGCGCGTCGCCGAAGCGCTCGACTACGGCATGGTCGGCGTAAATTCGGGTCTGATCACCACCGAGGTGGCGCCCTTCGGCGGCGTCAAGCAGTCCGGCCTCGGTCGCGAAGGCTCCAAGTACGGCTGCGAAGAATTCATCGAAGTGAAGTACATCTGCATGGGCGGCGTATAGCGGTGGCTAACGGCGAAGAGTTCAAGGACGACTTCCGCAAGGCGCTACCGCCGGAACTGGTGCAGCGCCTGTCGCGCATATCGCCCTGGCGCTCGGCCTGGTCGGTGGCGCAGGAATTCCTGGTGCTCCTGGCGCTGATCGCCGTGGCGCTCGCCTGGTGGACGCCCTGGGTCGTGATCCCCTGCGTGCTCCTGATCGGCGCACGCCAGCATGCACTGTTCGTGCTTGCGCATGAGTCGGCGCACTACCGTTTGTTCGAGGGACGCTGGCTGAACGACCTCATCGGGCGGGTCTGCGCCACGCTGCAGGGGCTCTCCATGCGCACCTACCGCGTGATCCACCGCCTGCACCACAATAACCTCTATACCGAACTCGACCCGGACACCGCGCTGCACGGCGGCTACCCCAGGGGCAAGGCCTATCTGGCCAGGAAACTGCTGAAGGACCTCACCGGCTTCACCGCCTGGAAGACCTACGCCTATTTCCTCGGCGGGGCGCCCGCGCTGAACACCGCCACCAAGGTCGCGATCCGGCCGCTCGACGACACCTCGGCGAAGCTCCGGGAAGAAGCCAGGATCGACAGGAACACCGTCATCGCCGTTCACGCATTGTTGTTGTTCTTCTTTTTATCGACTGGCTTCATTGTCGAATATCTTGTTCTCTGGATTCTCCCGCTCCTGACGGTTGTTCAGGCAATCCTGAGATTGCGCGCGATCGCGGAACATGGCGCGACCACCGATTTTTCCTCGCCGCTCACCGCGGCGCGCACCAACCTGGTCCCGGCCTGGCTTGGCTGGCTCCTGTTTCCGCACAACGTCAACTACCACATCGAACACCATCTCTACGCCTCTGTGCCCCAGTACAACCTGCCAGCGCTGCATCGGGAACTGGAGAGCCGGGGCCTGCTGGACGGCGCGGAAGCGGTCCCTTTCTCTGCCACGCTCGGGAAGATCTTTGCCGACAGGGCTGCACCGGCCGCCGCGGCGGCAGCGCGCTAGCACTTTCCGACAGCGACTCCAGGAAGGCCACCAGATCCGACGACTCCCCGGCGCTCAGGTGCAGGGGTTTGAGCAGCTTCTCGCTGTCGGCGTGCAGGCGGTCGGGATCGATTTCGGAGTAGTGGCGCACCACATCTGCCAGCGTCGCCAGGCTGCCGTTGTGCATATACGGCGCCGTCTTCCCGACGTTGCGCAGCGACGGCACCTTGAATTCACCGAAATTGCGGTGTTCCTCCGCCAGCTGCCGCGTCTTGATCGCGCTTTGACCACTGGCATCGTCGTTGTAGACGCCCAGCAGATTGAGCGGGTTGGCCTGCAATTTCCGGATGCCCGCATAGCGCCCCGCGTCAACGCCGCCCTTGATGAAAAATGGTATGCCGGTGTCGTGGAATTCGCCGTTGGTGAACTCCGGCCCGGCATGGCAGGCACTGCAGTTGCCGCGGCCGACGAATATGCGCAACCCCCGCTGCGCCGCTTCCGGATATTTTTTCATCGACGCGAGATCGCCAGCAGCCAGCGCGTCGCGGAACTCGTCGAACGGCGTTCGGCCGCTCACCAGCGTCTCTTGGAACGCGGCCAGCGCCTTGCCGACGCCCGCGAGCACCGCTTCGTCCGCCGCGGGGAGCGGCGCGCCGAAGATTTTCTGGAAACGGCAGGAAAGTTCGGCATCGCCTCGCACCAGTGCCGCCACCTGCGCCGCGCCGCCCCCCATCTCGCGCGGCTCCAGGATCGGCCGCACGCTCTGCGACCAGAGCGAGTCCCCGGCGCCATCCCAGCCGAACCAGCGGTGATAGCGCACATCCAGCAGGCCCTGGGTATTGCGATCGACCTCCGCGAGGCCGAAGGCGCGTGCGCGGCCGTCCTGCCAGCCGCGGAACGGCGCATGGCAGGTCGCGCACAGCACCTTGCCGGAGGGCGAAAGGCGCGGGTTGAAGAACAGGCGCTCGCCCAGTTCCACGGCCTCTGGATTGCCCGAGGCGCGGTTGCTGGGATCGCGCGCCCATGGGGCGGGCCAGGGGCCATGGCGCAGGATGGCGCGCGTTTCCGCTTCCGAATATTCCGGGACCTGCGCCTCCGCTGTGGCCGCGCAAAGCAGCAGCGCAACAACCAGAACGCGGATCACTCGACTTGGACGCTGTGGGTCAGCCGCTCGGCGCCGAGGTCGAAGATGAATTCCCAGCGCCCGGGCATGTGGAACAGCCAGCCCTCCGAATGGAAGCGGCCGGGGCCCAGCGTGACGACCTTGATCCGGTAGTTCATGCCATGGCGATGTTCCGGCATGCGCGCGTCAAATTTGACGCGCTCCATAACCACTTCACCGTGCTTCGGGCAGGCCGCGAGTTCCAGGGCAAAGGGTTTGCCGACCGCAATTTTTGCGGGAATGGTCCAGTAGGAGATCGCCAGCCGCTCGGATTCGACGCGCGTGCCCGGCGGCAACTCGCAGCCGAGCGCGGAACCGCAGAATGCCAGCGCGCCGAGCGCGAAGCGGGCGAGCGCGCGTGCGGCCGGCCGGCACATCGCCAAGCCCGAACGGGGCCTATTCTTTCGCGCCGCCCTGCTGCAGCAGTGCAACCAGCGCGGCGCCCGCGCTGCCGCGCGCCTTGGCGATCGAAAGCGCCGTGGCGCCGCCCCAGGAACGCAAGTTCGGATCTGCGCCCTTCTGCAGCAGCATCGCCGCCATGGCAGCATCGCCGTTGCCGACCGCAACCATCAGCGGCGTCATGCCGTCGGACTGGCGAGCGTCGGGAGACTTGCCATCGTCGAGCAACTGCTTGACGGCCGCGCGGTCGCCCATGACTGCAGCAGTGACCACGTCGTTGTAGCTCGTATAGAGCTCGCGGATATTCGCGGGACGGCGGTAACCGACCGGTGCGGCAGGCGTCGCCGGCGCGCTGGCGGCCGGTTTCTCGGCAGGTGCCTGCGGCTCAGCCTTGGCCAGCGGTTCGGGCGCGGGTTCGGGTGCCTTGGCTGCCGCCGCTCCGCGACTGGCCAGCGCTAGCGGCGCCACGGCCTTGCCTAGCTCACTGCCGCGGCTGACCAGCACCGTCTTGATGGCACCGGCGAGCTGGTCCGAACCCCAACGGCCGGTATCCGTGTCCAACAGTTTCAGATACTCGGACAGTTCCGCGTCGCTCACGTCCCGGTAGATGACGTTCTGCAGGCTCCTGAAGTTGCCGCGCGCCTGGCTGCGCATGGTGTTCAACTGTCCAGCGACGGACTCGCGCGCTTCCTTCGGCACCTTCTTGCCGGCTTTCTGCAGCGAATCGAGCATCACATCGACCATGTCGCGCGCCATCGCGCTCGCCAGTTCGCCGCCCAGCTCGGAGGCGTGCGTCACCTCGTCGATCGCCTGGATCAGCTTCACGCGTGCCACCGGTGGAGGATTCTTGCGGAAATTCTCCGAAGCGTCCTTCACTACGTCGGCGGGCAGAGGTCCTGATTCGAGTCCCGCCATCTTGAGCGCGACGGGCTGGCGCAGCAATTCGAGGAAGCGCGCCATGCGCTCGGCGTCCAGGTTGCTCTTCATATTGGCCGCGATATCGGCAGTCATCTTCGCCGGATCCAAGCTGCGCCCGAGGATATCGTTCACGGCGGCCTCGTCGCCGCCGGCCTTGAGCATGGTTTCGCGGCTGAAAACCAGCATCTGCCCGCGCAGCCCGGAAGCTTCGATCACCGCGGCAATCAGCTTGTCCGGATCCGTGGGAATCGGTTTGGCCGCGGGCTTCGCCGCGGCCGGGGCTGCGGCAGCGGTTTGGGGCGCGCCGCCTTGCTTGCCGGCATCTGCCTTGGCAGCATCGGCCGCTTTCGCTGCGTTGGGCCCCTTGGCTGGTTCCGCTACCTTGGCGGCGGGACGCGGGGGCGGCGCCTCATCCTGGAAAAGGAAGAACCAGGCGCCCGCGCCCGCTGCCGCGAGTAATACCACGACGCCAGCAAGAATTTTCGTCCGTTTGCTCATTTCGATGGCCATACGCAATCCTCCGGCATGTGCAATCCTCCCTTCAGACCGCCACGCATACGGGGGATGATACCTGCGCGCGCGCGTCCTAGCGAATCCGCGCCGGGAATCGCGCCGCAGGCATGAGGTAGACTTTTGCCATGGCCAATGAACACATTGCCGCGTTGAAAAACGTGGCGCTCTGCGGGGCGCTGTCGGCGCCGGAGCTCGAGGCAATTGCCGCAATTGCCGAGGCGCGCACTATTGCCGCCGGACGGGACCTGTTCCGCGAGTCCGATCCGGGCGAGGGCCTGTTCCTCATCATCGCGGGAGAAGTCAGCGTCATCAAGCGAGGCGCGGGCAGCGAACATTCGCTCGCTCGCCTGGGGGCAGGCGGCGTGCTGGGCGAAATGTCGCTGGTGACGGCCGAACCGCGTTCGGCGACCTGCCGCGCGCTCGCCGAGACGCGCGTGCTGTACCTGCCGGCGGCACGTTTTCGCGGCATGCTCGACGCCGGCTCGATCGCCGCGCACAAGATCGTCGCTGCGATCGCCGAGGTGCTCGCGCGCCGTCTCGCGACGATGAACGGGATGGTCCTGGATTTTGCCGAAAAACCCGCCGCCGCTGCGGGCGCCCGTTCGCCGCTCAAGACGCAGGATCTGCGCGAACTGCACCGCACGATGCAGGTCTGGTCTTTCTAATCCCCTGCCGGGATATTCCTAGACGTTGAAGCGGAAGTGCATGACGTCGCCGTCGCGCACGATGTATTCCTTGCCTTCGACGCGCAGCTTGCCTGCCTCCTTTGCGCCATTCTCGCCCTTGTTGGCGACGAAATCTTCGTAAGACGTGACTTCCGCGCGAATGAAGCCGCGCTCGAAATCGGTATGGATCACGCCGGCGGCCTGCGGCGCGGTGGCGCCCACCGGCACGGTCCAGGCGCGCACCTCCTTCGGTCCCGCCGTGAAATAGGTCTGCAAGCCTAGCAGCTGGTAGCCGGCGCGGATCACGCGCGCGAGGCCCGGTTCGTCCATTCCCATGTCGGCCAGGAACAGCTTCTTGTCCTCGTCGGACATATCAGCGATCTGCGACTCCATCGCGGCGCAAATCGCCACTACCGGAGCCCCCTCTTGCTTCGCGTGCGCTTCCACGGCAGCGAGCAGCGGGTTGTCCTTGAAGCCGTTCTCCGCGACGTTAGCGACGTACATGGTCGGCTTCATGGTGAGCAGGAAGAGCGGCTTCAGGACCACGAGCTCCTCCTTCGACCAGGCCACGGAACGCACCGGCCGGCCCTGGTCGAGTGCGACGATCGCCTTCTCCAGCACGGCGACCAGCCGCTGTGCTTCCTTGTCGCCCCCGGTCTTGGCAACCTTCGCGTTTCGCGACAGCTGCTTCTCGGCCGCGGCGAGATCCGCCAGCGCGAGTTCGGTGTTGATCACTTCGATGTCGGAGAGCGGGTCGACCCTGTTCGCGACGTGGATGACGTTCGCGTCCTCGAAGCAGCGCACCACGTGCACGATGGCGTCGGTTTCTCGGATGTTGGCGAGGAACTGGTTGCCGAGGCCCTCGCCCTTGGACGCGCCGGCGACCAGCCCGGCGATGTCGACGAATTCAACCGCGGCCGGGATCAGTTTTTGCGGCTTTTCGATGGCAGCGAGTCCCGCCAGGCGAGGATCCGGCACCTCAACGATGCCGACATTGGGCTCGATGGTGCAGAACGGGTAGTTCTCCGCCGCGATGCCGGATTTGGTCAGCGCATTGAACAGCGTGGACTTGCCCACGTTCGGCAGGCCCACGATCCCGCAGCGCAGGCTCATTTCTTGTTTTTCGAGAACAGCGACCCGAATAGGCCCTTGGCCGCGGGCTTCTCGGGTGCGGCTTCAAGCCTGGGTTCGGGCTGCTTCGCTTCTGCCGTCTTCCCTTCAGTTTTCCTCGGCTCAGGCTTCTTCTCGGCCGATTTTTTCTCCGCGGCTTTTTCTTTCTCTACGCTGTGCAGCTTCAGCATCGCTCCCTGCATGTCACCCGACAGGCACAGCGGCAGCACCTCGATGGCGCGCGTGATGGCGTCGTCGATCGCCTCGCGGTCCGCGGCCGAAGGCTTCTGCAGCACGTAGTCGACGACCGCGTTGCGGTCGCCCGGATGACCGATGCCCAGGCGCAGGCGCCAGTAGTCGTGCGAGCCGAGGCGGTGCGAGATGTCCCGCAGCCCGTTATGGCCGGCGATGCCGCCGCCCTGCTTCATCTTCGCCACCCCGGGCGCGAAGTCGAGCTCGTCGTGCACGACCAGGATTTCCGCGGGCGGGATCTTGAAAAACCCGGCCAGCAACTGCACCGCATGCCCGCTCGCATTCATGAAGCTCTGCGGCAGCACCAGCCAGGCGCCATTGTCGGCAAGCCGCCCGACCAGCGCCTGGTACTTGCCGTCCTTGCGCAGTGTCACGCCCGACTGCAGGGCGTAGCGCTCCGCCAGCCAGAAGCCGGCGTTGTGGCGCGTGCGTTCGTACTCCTTGCCCGGATTGCCCAGGCCAACAACGAGGCGTATGGCGCCGGGCAAGGCTTACTTCTTCTCTTTCTTCTCGGCCGCGTCTCCACCCGCTTTGCCGCCCTTGTCGCCAGGCTTGGCCGTCGCCTTGTCGCCGGGCTTGGCCGCCTTGTCGCCGCCAGCTGCCGCCGCATCCTTGTCGGGCGCGGCCTGCTCGGTCGTCGGCACTTCGCCCGCCGGCACGGCTTCTGCCGCGACTTCCTCTTCCTCGGTGATCAGCACCGGCTGGATGACGGTCGCCACCGCCGGGTTCTCGCCGCGGTGGAGCACCGCCTCGACGCCCTTCGGCAGTTTCAGGTCCTTGACGTGGATCGAGTGGCCGATCGTGAGATGGCCCATGTCCACCTCGATGAACTCGGGCAGGTCGTCCGGCAGGCAGCTGATGTTGAGTTCGTTGACGATGTGGTTCGGCACGCCGCCCTGCTCCTTCACGCCGGGGGACTTGTCGGCATTGACGAAGTGCAGCGGCACCTTCATGTGGATCTTCTTGTCCTTGGCGACACGCTGGAAATCGATGTGCTGCACGTGCCCTTTCCAGGGGTGCATATTGAACGCGCGCAGCAGCACTTGCTCGGCGGAATCGTCGAGCTTGAGCGTGATGATCGACGCGTGGAACTTCTCGTTCGACAGGTGCTGGTAGAGCTCCTTGTGGTTGAGCTCGATGTTCACCGCGTCCTTTTCGCCGCCGTAGACGATGCCCGGGACGCTGCCCGAGCGGCGGAGACGGCGGCTCGCACCCGTCCCTTGCGCCTCGCGCTTGCGCGCATTGATTTCAATTTTCATCGTGGTACTCCCTTGGTAATTCGCCAGGTCCGCGACCAGACACAGGCGAGGTTGAAAAGCAGAGGTTGAAAAAACTATTCTATGAACAGCGAACTCACCGAGTCCTCGGTGAATATCCTGAGTATGGTTTCCGCGAGCAGCCCCGCCACCGACAGGCTGCGGATCTTCTTGCAGGCGCGTGCATCGTCGCGCAGCGGGATGGTGTCGGTGACCACCAGTTCGTCCATCGCCGACTCGGCGATGCGCGCTACCGCGTTGCCCGACAGGACCGCATGCGTGCAGTAGGCGACCACCTTGACCGCGCCCTCGGCCTTGAGCACCTCGGCCGCCTTGCACAGCGTGCCGGCGGTGTCGACCATGTCGTCCATGATCACGCAGGTGCGGCCCTTGACCTCGCCGATCACGTTCATGACTTCCGACACGTTGGCGCGCGGGCGCCGCTTGTCGATGATCGCCAGGTCGGACTCCAGGCGCTTGGCGAGCGCGCGCGCGCGCACCACGCCACCGACGTCGGGCGAGACCACGATCAGGTTTTCATAGCGCTGCTTCCAGACATCGCCCAGCAGCACCGGCGCGGCGTAGATGTTGTCGACCGGCACGTCGAAGAAGCCCTGGATCTGGTCCGCATGCAGGTCCATGGTGAGCACGCGCGATACGCCGACCGAGGTCAGCATGTTGGCGACCACCTTGGCGCTGATGCCGACGCGCGCCGAGCGCGGGCGGCGGTCCTGGCGCGCGTAGCCGAAATAGGGCATCGCGGCGGAAACGCGGGCGGCGGAGGAACGCTTGAGCGCGTCCACCATCACCATCAGCTCCATCAGGTTGTCGTTGGTCGGCTGGCAGGTCGACTGCAGCACGAACACGTCCTTGCCGCGCACATTCTCCATGATCTCGACCATCACTTCGCCGTCCGAGAACTTGCCGACCACCGCGCGCCCGAGCGACATGTTCAGGTGCTTGGCGACGTCCTGCGCGAGGCGCGGGTTCGCGTTGCCGGCGAACACCATCAGTCGGTCCATCGCCGCGTGCGGGGTAAGGGGGTTCATGTGAGCAGGATGGCTGGGGCGCTAGGATTCGAACCTAGGAATGCCGGAATCAAAATCCGGTGCCTTAGACCAGCTTGGCGACGCCCCATCCGAAAGCAATTCATTGAAAGTGAGCCCAGTCGTGCAGCGGGTGGTGCTCCAGACCCCGCGCGACGAAGCCCCGCATGGCCGCCGGCAGTTCCTTGTACAGGGCGTCCGCATCCTCTCGGCGCGCAAACTCGGCGAACACGCAGCTCCCGGATCCCGTCATGCGCGGAACGAACGAGCCCCGCGAGACGTGTTGCTTCAGCCACGCGAGATGTTCCGCGATTTCGGGATATCGGCGCAGCGCGCTGGCCTCGAGATCATTGCGGCCCTGTCCCGACAAAAAGGGCGGTATTTTGAGCGGTTTCGTATCCCGTGTCAACGCAGCATCCGAGAAGATTTCCTTCGTGGAAACCGGGACTTGTGGTGTCAAAACCAGGTACCAGGCAGGGCCCAAATCGAGCGCTTCCAGGCGCTCGCCGACGCCCTCGCCAAGCGCGCCGCGGCCGAACAGGAAGACCGGTACGTCGGCGCCCAAGCGCAGGCCGAGTTCCATGAGTTCTTCCGGCGTGAGATGCAGGCGCCAAAGCCGGTTCAGTACCCACAGCACCGTCGCCGCGTCCGAGGAGCCGCCGCCGAGGCCGCCGCCAACCGGCAGCGTTTTCTCAAGCGCCAGGTCGGCGCCCTGCCGCGCACCGGTCGCGGTTTTCAGCAGGCGCGCGGCGCGCACGCAGAGGTTTGCCTCGCCAAACTCGCCGGCAAAGCGGATCTCGCCATCCGCGCGCGCGCGGATGCCGACGCGGTCGCTGCGGTCGATCAGCCGGAACACCGTCTGCAGTTCGTGCATTCCCGCATTGGGTCCATCCAGGCGGCGTCCCAGCACATGCAGGAAGAGGTTCAGCTTGCCCGGCGCGGGATACCACGCCAGGGACGGATCTATTTCCATTCCGACACAGCGAGCCGCAGTTCCAGCCCCGGGTAGGTCAGCTTTAGGCGGGCCGGCAACGCGCCCTGGTAGGCCTGGTACTCGATCGTCCAGCCCGACTGCTCCAATTCCGCCAGGCGGCCCGCGGCGTCCGTGCGCTTGCGGGTGGGCGGCGGCAGCGGCGCCGCGCGGCCGCGCACCCAGTCGGCCAGGCCAAGCAGCGGCAGGCGGAAGCCAAGTATCTGCTCGGTAAGCGATTCGGCGTCGGCGGCTCGGAATTCGCGCCCGTCCTGCGTCGCCAGCGTGAACTCGTCGCCCGCGCGCGTGAGGCGTGCAATCCCCTGGCCGAAGGGCGTGGTCAACAGCATTTCGTCACTGCGCTCGCCGTGGCGCCAGGCGACGTTGCCGCTGCCGGCGTCGTCGCGATAGCGCACCGCGATGCGGCCGGAGAGTTCGAACTCGGCATTGGCCGCCGGCATGAGGAATCCCGGCGTGCTGCATGCCGCGAGCAACAGCATCGCGGCGGCGGCGAAAAGACCTCTCACTGACTAGGGAACGAAACGCTTGAGCGTTTTCTGCAGCGTATCGTTGTCGGGGCTCGTCTTGAGCGCTTCCTGCCAGACGCGCTGCGCCTCGCCGCGCTCGCCGAGCTCCCACAGCACCTCGCCCAGGTGCGCGCCGATCTCGCCGTCCTGGCGGCCCTGCCAGGCGCGCCGCAGCTGGGCGGCGGCGCCCTTCAGGTCCCCCATGCGGTACAGTACCCAGCCCATCGAGTCGACGATGAAAAAATCGTCCGGCGAAAGCTGGAGCGCCTTTTCGATGAGTTTTTTCGCCTCCGGCAGGCGCACGTTGCGGTCCGCGAAAGAGTAGCCGAGCGCGTTGTAGGCGTGCGCATGGTCGGGCCGCAGCTGGATCAGCCGCATCAGCCTCTCCTCGAGCACGTCGAAGCGGTCGATCTTCTCCGCCGTGAGGGCCTGGTCATACAGCAGGTCGGGCTGGTCGGGGGTCTTGTCGAGCGCGTGGCCGAGCAGGTCGAAGGCTTCCTGGTTCATGTTGGCGTCGCGCAGCAGCTGCGATTCGGCGACCAGCAGCTGCACGCGCTGCGGTTCGCCCTGCGTGCTGGTATTGCGCAGGTACGCGCGCGCCTCGTCGAGCCTGCCCAGTTTGGCGATCGCGTTGGCGGTGCGCATGCGCGCCGGCAGCACATACTCGCCGCGCTGGATCGTCTTGTACCACTCGATCGCGCGCTGCCAGTTCCTCTGCTCCTCTGCAATCTGGCCGAGCGTGTAGCGCACCGCATTGGCGTCGCGGTAGTTCAGCTCCAGCAGCCGATTCATGTTCGCTTCGGCGATCCCGTATTCCTTCACCTGCACGGCGAGCAGGCCGACCGCGTAGATGGCGTCGACGTCGTTGGGGAAGCGCTTGAGGATGTTCTCAAATTCGCCGCGCGCTTCCGCATTGCGCCTGTCGAGCACCAGCAGGCGCGCGTAATTCAGCCGCACATCGCGCGAATCCGGATACTTCTCGAGGAAACCTGCCAGCCGCTTGGCCGCCTGCTCGGGCGAGTTCCGCTGCAGCAGCTGCGCTTCGAACACCGCCGCGATCTCCCAGTCCGGCCGCAGCTCCGAGGCGCGCTGCAATTCGGCCAGCGCCAGCTTGTCGTCGTTGGCGGCGCTCGCCGCCTGCGCCACCGCGAAATGCGCCTGCGGCAGCGACGGATAAGCTTCGGCGAGCTTGCGCACCACGCGCAGGTTGGCCGCCGGATCCCCGCTGCCGCCGAGCAGCCGCCCGATCTGCATCAAAATGTTCGGCGCGGCATTGGCGTCCGCGGCGAGCAGTTTCGCGATGTAGGGTTCGGTCTGCTCGACCCGCTTGGAGGCCACCAGCAGCACGACCACGGTTTGCAGCGCCTGCAGCGAACCCGGATCGGCTTCCAGCCAGATGCGCGCTGCCTCCAGCGCGAGCTCGGGCATGCGCGCGAAATTGGCGATCTGGACTGCGCGCTGCGCAACGCGCGGATCGCGCGTGCGCTTGGCCAGGTCGACGTAGGTCTGCGCAGCAAACGCCGGACTGCCGCGCTGCGCGGCGATCTCGCCGAGCAGGAAGTCGTACAGCATCGGTGCCGTCAATTCCTGCAGCGGCAACTTGGCGGGCGGCTTCTGCTCCGGTGCCGTCGCTAGCGCGGGCGCGTCGTCATCGTCGTCGTCGTCCTGGTCCTGCTGCATTTGTTGCGCATGGGCGACGCCGAGCAGGGTTGCTGCGGCAAAGAGCAAGGCGGCAAGGGCCGCCCGCAAGCGGAATGAGGGGGGCATGGCGCAGGCAGTGTAGGTATATTCGGTGCGACGCACAAGACGACCTGCAAGCAAACTGCAAGGCAACCGGCGCGATGCCCGAACTCCCGGAAGTCGAAGTAACCCGCAAAGGCATTGAGCCCAGTGTGGTCGGACGCACGCTGGCTGCAGTGACGGTGCGCGAACCGCGTTTGCGCTGGCGCGTGCCGGCGGCGGTGCGCTCGCTTGCGGGCCGCCGGGTGCACTCGGTCAAGCGGCGCGGCAAGTACCTGCTCCTCGATTGCGGCGACGGCCATTTGATCCTGCACCTGGGCATGTCGGGCAGCCTGCGCTTGGTCGATGCAGCCAGCGCGCCCGGCAAGCACGACCACGTAGACTTTTCCTTCGGCAGGCAGGTCTTGCGCCTGCGCGACCCGCGGCGCTTCGGCGCGGTGCTCTGGACCGACCGGCCGCCCGAAGAGCATCCCTTGATCCGCCATCTAGGGGTCGAACCGCTTTCGCGGGCGCTCGACGGCAAGCGCCTGCACGCCCTCACGCGCGCGTGCCGCGTGCAGATCAAGCCTTTCCTGATGGATGGCCGGCGCATCGTCGGCGTCGGCAACATCTACGCCTCCGAAAGCCTGTTCCTCGCCGGCATCGCGCCGCACCGGCGCGCGGGCAGCTTGTCGCTGGCAAACTGCGAGCGCCTTTCCGCGGCCATCAAGCGGACCCTGCGCATGGCGATCCGCGCGGGCGGTTCTTCGCTGCGCGATTTCGTCGGCAGCGACGGCGCGCAGGGCTACTTCCAGAGGCGCGCCTGGGTCTACGACCGGGAAGGTCAGGAATGCAGGCGATGCGGCGGCGCGATCCGCCACTTCGTGCAGGGGCAGCGGGCGACCTACCACTGCCCGGCCTGCCAGCGCTAGCCGCCGAGGGATTTCACCTTCGCCGCGAGCTTGGCGCGCACCAGGGGATGCACGAACTTGGAGACGTCGCCGCCGAGCGTCGCGATCTCGCGCACCAGCGTCGCCGAGATGAACATGTGCTGCTCGCCGGGGGTGAGGAAGATCGTTTCCATGTCCGGGTACAGGTGGCGGTTCATGCCGGCCAGCTGGAATTCGTATTCGAAGTCGGACACCGCGCGCAGGCCGCGCAGCACCACGCGCGCGTCCTGCTGGCGCACGAAGTCGCTCAGCAGCCCGGTGAAACCGACGACGGTCAGGTTCTTCACGTCGGCGAGCACTTCCTTCGCCATGCCGATGCGCTCCTCGAGCGTAAAGAAGGTACGCTTGGCGCGGCTGTCGGCGATGCCGAGCACCAGCGAGCCGAACAGCAGGCTCGCGCGCCGCACCAGGTCCTCGTGGCCGCGCGTCAGCGGATCAAACGTTCCCGGGTATACCGCTTTGATCATGTCCGTCCCATCGCAGTAGTTGGTAGCTCACCTGCCCCGCGCGCGCGCGCTTCAGTTCCGTCCACCGCTGCGGCACTGCCACCGGCGCATCGGCTTCGACATAGACGCGCGCCTGCGGCTGCAACCGCGACGGCAGTTTCTCGAGTACCGGCGCCACGGCATTCTGCCTGAACGGCGGGTCGAGGAAAACCACGTCGAAACGCGCTTTCTCCCTGGCAAGATACAGGTCCGCGTCGCCGCCGATGATCACCACCTGCGCGGCGCCGAGCGCGCTGCGGCTGCGCTCGAGCTCGGCGAGCGCGACGCGGTCCTTTTCCACCATCACCACGGGCGCCGCGCCGCGCGATGCGGCCTCGAAGCCGAGCGCGCCGCTGCCCGCGTACAGGTCCAGGCAGGCGAGCCCGCCGAGATCCTGGCCGAGCCAGTTGAACAGCGTCTCGCGGACGCGGTCGGGGGTGGGCCGCAGTCCCGGACGGGCGACCACGCGCAGCCGGCGGCTCCTGTACCTGCCGCCGATCACGCGCAGCGTGCCGCTGGTACCGCTGGCGCCGCGATTGCCTTTGCTAGAATTCACGCATCCATGTTAGCAGCGGCTTCCTGGGCGGCGCGCCTCAAGGCGGGACTCGCGCGCACACGCGAAGTGCTCAACACCGATCTCGGCACGCTGCTCGCCCCGCGCAGGATCGACGAGTCGCTTTTCGAGGAACTCGAGGCCGCCCTGCTGTCGGCCGATTGCGGCGTCGAGGCGACGCGCGCCCTGGTGGACGATGTCCGCGGCAAGGTCAAAAAGCAGCGCATCGAGGACGGCGTCGCGCTGAAAGCCGCGCTCAAGGCTTCGATCCTGGAACGCCTGGCGCCGCTCGAACGCAAGCTCGATTGCGCTGGGCGCAAGCCCTGCGTGATCGTGGTCGCCGGCGTGAACGGCGCCGGCAAGACCACCTCCATCGGCAAGCTCGCCAAGTGGCTGCAGGGCCGCGGCGCCAGCGTATTGCTCGCGGCCGGCGACACTTTTCGCGCGGCCGCGCGCGAGCAGCTCGCCGCCTGGGGCGAGCGCAACGGCGTGCCGGTAATCGGCCAGCAGGGCGGCGACCCGGGCGCCGTGGTATTCGACGCCATCGGCGCCGCGCGCGCGCGCGGCGCGGACGTGCTGATCGCCGACACCGCGGGCCGTCTGCCCACGCAGTTGCACCTGATGGAGGAGATCAAGAAAGTGAAGCGTGTCATCGCCAAGGCGATGCCGGGCGCGCCGGACGAGACACTGCTGGTGCTCGATGCAGGCACCGGGCAGAACGCGATCGCGCAGGTGAAGGCATTCGACGAGGCGCTCGGGCTGACCGGCCTGGTACTCACGAAGCTGGACGGCAGCGCCAAGGGAGGTGCGATCCTCGGCATCGCGCAGGCGAGGCCGATACCGATCCTGTTCGTCGGCGTCGGCGAAGGCATCGACGATCTCAGGCCCTTCGTCGCGGCGGAATTCGTGGAGGCCCTGGTTGATTAGCTTCTCGGCCGTCGCCAAGCGCTATCCGGGCGGTCAGGAAGCGCTGAAAAGCGTCAGCTTCGCCATCGAGCAGGGCGAATTCGCGTTCATCACCGGCCACTCCGGCGCCGGCAAGTCGACGCTGCTGAAGCTGATCCCCGCGATCGAGCGGCCGAGCAGCGGCGCGGTCCTGGTCAACGGCCAGAACGTCGGCGCCCTGAAGCGCGCAGCGCTGCCCTACCTGCGCCGCAACCTGGGCCTCGTGTTCCAGGACCAGAAGCTGCTCTACGACCGCACGGTATTCGACAACGTGATGCTGCCGCTCGCCTTCGGCGAGCTCGGCGGGCGCGAAGCCGAGCGGCGGGTGCGTGCGGCGCTCGAAAAAGTGGGTCTGCTTGCGCGCGAGAAGGCAAACCCGGTGCAGCTCTCGGGCGGCGAGCAACAGCGGCTCGCCATCGCGCGCGCGGTGGTGAATCGGCCGGCGGTGCTGATCGCCGACGAGCCGACCGCCAATCTGGACGCCGCGTCCGCCGTCGAGATCCTGGAGATTTTCGCCGCCTTCAATCAGGTCGGCGTCACCGTGCTGATCTCGACGCATGACGAGGCGCTGATCGGGCGCTTTGCGAAGCGCGTCCTGCGCCTCGCCAAGGGCAGCATCGTCCAGTGAAAGCCTGGTTGCGGCAGCACCGGCAGGCGATCGCGGCGGCCTTCGGCAAGGTTGCGGCGCAGAAATCCGCGGCGGCGCTAAACGCGCTCGTGATTGGCATCGCCCTGTCGCTGCCGGCGGGCGGATATGCGCTGCTTGCAAGCCTCCGCGTGGCCACGGCGGGCGCCACGCTCGAACCCCAGTTGTCGGTGTTCCTGCGCGTTGATGCCAAGCGTGCCGACGCCGACGCGCTCGGCGCGAATCTCAAGGCCGACGTGCGGCTGCGCGACCTGCGCTTCGTCCCGCGCGAGCAGGCGCTGAAGGATCTGCAGGCGACCGAGGGCATGGCCGAAGTGGTGGCCGCCCTGAACCGCAACCCGCTGCCGGACGCGTTCGTATTGCGCCCGAAATCCGCCGACCCCGCAGCGCTGGAAGCGCTTGCGCGCGACCTGCGCGCGCTACCCGCGGTGGCGCAGGTCCAGGTCGATTCGGCGTGGGCGCGCCGGCTGGGCGCGCTTGCCGGCACCGCGCGGCTGGCCATCGCGCTGCTTGCGGCGCTGCTTGCCTTCGGCCTGGTGGCGATCACGTTCAACACCATCCGGCTGCAGATCCTCACGCAGCGCGCCGAAATCGAGATTTCGAAGCTGATCGGCGCGACCGACGCCTTCATACGGCGCCCGTTCTATTACCTGGGCGCGCTGCAAGGCCTGGCCGGCGGACTGGTCGCGCTCGCCGTCCTCTGGGGCAGCTTGGCGGCGCTCAACGTCGGCGTCGCGGACCTGGCGGCCAGCTACGGGTCCGGATTCCGCCTGTCCCCTCTGCCACCGGCAGACGCGCTGGCGGTTGTGCTTTTCTCTACCGGCCTTGGTTGGTTTGGGGCTTATATGTCAGTGAGCAGATACTTACTTGAAATAGGTGAAAAATAGGACGTCTTCGTGGATGGCTTCGAGGGAACTCAGGGAAGGATTGGCACTCTAAATCCTCGAGTGCTAAGATCAGAACAACCAAGGAGGCAAGCCATGCAATCCGCATTGTCCCTGCCGATGATGCTTCCGGCCCCGATTTCGGCGGGCAGCATCGAAGCCTACATACAAGCGGTCAACCGCATCCCGCTGCTGACCGCGGAATCGGAGCGCGCTCTTGCGCTCCGCCTTCGCGAACACGGCGATCTTGAAGCCGCCCGCGAACTGGTGCTTTCGCACCTGCGCCTGGTGGTATCGATCGCGCGCGGCTACCTCGGCTACGGCCTGCCGCACGCGGACCTGATCCAGGAGGGCAACATCGGCCTGATGAAGGCCGTGAAGCGCTTCGACCCGGCGCGCAACGTGCGCCTGGTGTCCTTCGCGATCCACTGGATCAAGGCCGAAATCCACGAGTACGTGCTGCGCAACTGGCGGCTGGTGAAAGTCGCCACCACCAAGGCGCAGCGCAAGCTGTTCTTCAACCTGCGCTCGATGAAGCGGGGGTTCGCGCCGCTGTCTTCGGACGAGGTCGCGCGGCTCGCCGTCGATCTGAACGTCAAGCCCGAGGAAGTGACCGAGATGGAAACGCGGCTCGCGGGCCGCGATATGGCGTTCGAGGCCGACGACAGCGACGACGAAGCCTATGCACCGGCGCAGTGGCTCGCCGCCGATCCCGACGCGGAGCCATCACGGGTGCTGGAGGCCGAAGAAAACGAGCGGCTGCAATCCACCGGACTGCAAGCCGCGCTCGCAACGCTCGATGCACGCAGCCGGCGCATCGTCGAGACGCGCTGGCTGAAGGAAAAAGACCCGGCCACGCTGCACGACCTGGCCGCCGAATTCAAGGTCTCGGCCGAGCGCATCCGGCAGCTGGAAACCAAGGCGATGGAAAGGATGAAGAAGGTCCTGCAGGCTTCCGCCTCGCCGCGGGCGCTGCCGGTTCCCGCCGCCTAGCAGGTCGCCCCCTAGAAGCTAGCCCGTCAGAGGGCGGGGACCTGCAGCACGTACGTGCTGCCGCCCGGCCGTTCGGTCTGGAATATCCTGCCGCCCAGCGTCCCCGCGGCATCCTGGCCGGAGGCAAGCGCCGTCGCCGCGGTGGCCCCTATGCCCTCGCCGACGCGCGCGACACTGATCTCGATCATTCTCCGGTCCGCGTCCGCACTGCGCGAGATGCTGACGCGAATCGCGCCCCACACCGTGTCTTCGATCGAAGCGTGAATCAGATCGATGACAACCCGGCCCAGAAGCTTGCGGTCGACGCGCACGATGATGTCCTCCGGATCCCGCGCCAGGTCAAGCTTGAGCCCCTTGCTCTCCGCCTTGGCGCGAAGCGAGGCAATGATTGCCTCGACCAGCCCGTGGATCAGCGTCGGCACGGGATCAGACGCCGCCACGCCTAGTCCAGCGTCGTAATGCCGTGGCGTATCGCGTACTTGACCAGGGCCGGCAGGTTGTCGACCCCCAATTTGCGCATCAGGCGCGCGCGGTAAGCTTCCACCGTGCGGGGCGAAAGGCCGAGCAGCGCGGCCACCTTCACGTTCGGCCGGCCCTCGACGATGAGCTTCAGGATTTCGCGCTCGGTGGCGGTCAGGGCTTCGTGCGTCGTGCGGCCGGCGGTGTCGGAGTTTTTTTTGTTCTTGTCCACGAATCGTGATCGCGGGAAGGTTCGCGAGTTCCCGAATCGTAGGGCGAGAACACTTGCTTGCAAATCGTGAAACTACGACCGCAGGCACGGAATTTTCGCCTCGCAAGCCCTGCGGCCCGGGCCTTTACTCGAGCCGCGCGATGCCGCTGCGGATTGCGAACTTGACGAGCGACGAAAAATCCTCGATTGCGAGCTTCTGCATCAGGCGGCCGCGATAGGTCTCGACCGTTCGGGTCGACAGGCCGAGTTGCTGCGCCGCTTCTGCATTCGTCCTGCCCTCCGCCAGCAGGCGGACGATGGCGCGCTCCGTCTCGGTCAGCCGGGCTTTCTCGACGCCCGCGCAGCCGGGGCGGTCCTCCGCGGCGACTACCCCATGCCCGAAATAGCGCCCGCCCGCCGCCACTGCACGCACGGCCGCCACGACCTCCTCGCCCGCGGACTCCTTGAGCAAGTAGCCGCGCGCGCCTGCATCCAGCGCGCGCAGGATGACGTCTTCGTGGGAATGCATCGAAAGGATTACCACGCCGGCGGCGGGCGTTTGCGAGACGATCGCCCGCGTCGCCTCGACGCCGTCCATCTCGGGCATCGACACGTCCATTACCACCACGTCGGGAGACCGCTTGCTGCATTCGGCAACGGCGCCGCGGCCGTCGCAGGCCACCGCCACGACCTTGATGCCGTCGCTGCCCTCGAGCAGGCGGCGCACGCCGTCGCGCACGACGCCGTGATCATCCGCGACCAGTACCTGGATCATGCCTGGTTTCTCGGGACGAGGACCTCGATCACGGCGCCCGCGCCCGGCTTCGAGACCACCCGGAAGCTGCCGCCGATGGACAGCGCGCGTTCCTCCATGATCCGCAGCCCCAGGCGCGACCGGTCCTCCGCGGGCACTGCGTATGCGGCGTCGAAGCCCACGCCATCATCCTCGACCTTCAGCTCGACGCATGCCGCAGTCGTCTGCAGAGTTACCCGCACGTTGTCCGCGTCGGCATGCTTCGAGACGTTGTTCAGCGCTTCGAGACAGATCCGGCTCAGGGTGTCTTTCACGCCAGACGCCACGCGCAGCGGCGCAAGCGGTGCGCTGACGGAAACCAGGATTCCGGTGCGCGTTTCGAATGCCGCCGCGTGCCTGCGCAAGATCGACGATAGCGGCGCAGAATTGGCATCCGGCGGGCGCAGGCCGACCATGACGTCCCGTATGCACTGGCTCGCCCGCTTCGTCAGCGACGCCGCCTCGTCGATCCGCTCCAGCAGCCACGCCTCGCGAGAGTCTGCGACCCGGATGCGCACGACGTCCAGACTCACGTTCAGGCCGGTGAGATGCTGCGCCAGGCCGTCGTGCAACTCGGCGGCAAGATGGCGCCTTTCGTCGTCGCGTACCTGGACCATGCGGCGCGCCAGCGCGGTGAGCCGGGCCGCGCAAGCCTGCTGCTCCCCGGCGGCCGCGCGCAGGTTGGCACGCGCGATTTCGCCGGAAAACGCGGACAAGGTCAGGCCGGTCGTCGCAACCATGCTGACGAACAACTGCATGAGCAGCAGCGATTCATTCAATGCGAGCGAAACGAACGGCGCGGCCCTGCCGTCGAGCACGTCGACCACGGCGATCGCGGAAATGGCGAAGCTGGCAACGGTCACTGCGCGACGGTCGAGGCGCGTCGCCGCCCACGTAACCAGTGGAATCATCAAATACGCCACCGTCTGAACGGCATCCTGCACGGCGCGGTTGCCGAGGTGAATCATCGCCGCGCAGAGCAGCAGCAGCGCGGCGAAAAGAGCGTACTCGGCCTGGTGCCGGCTGCGTGCTCGCTCGCCGGCCGGTTCGCGCCAGCACAGCAGTAGCGGCGCGACGATGACAATCCCGGTGGCGTCGCCAAGCCACCAGGTCGTCCAGTGCGTGCCGAATTCAGTCCATGGCACCTGGCCCGCCAGCGCGAGCGTCAGGACCCCGTTGCTCGCCGCCACCATGCTTGCCGCGAAGCCAATCGCTACGAACCTGGCCACGCTGCCGGAAGTCTCGAACCAGTCCCGGCTCCCGATGAAACGATGGATCAACAGGCCGGCGACCAGGGCCTCCGCGGCGTTGCCGGCACCGATGGCGAGAGCGACCACCGGTGCCGTCCCCATGACCCCGATATTCGCGGTCGCCGCCCCGATGAAGATGCCGGGCAGTGCCGCCCTGCCCAGCGCAAGCAACGCGGCGAGCGCTATGCCCGCGGGTGGCCAAACCGGACTGGCATATCCGGGCGGAATCGCCAGGAGAAGACCGATCCAGGCGGCGAGCAGATACGCCGCCGCCACCAGCAGCACAGTCGCTGAATAGGACCAGCGCAAGACCGGCGTCCCGGCCGGCCAGCCTGAGGCGGCGCGCCAAGCCGCGGAGATGCCAGGAATTGAAGCGGGACCTGAAGGATTCTCAAACATGCCGAGTCGCCCTCTCTCCGCATTGGGTGCGGGAATGCGAACCAGCATACGCCTCGGCAAAGCCGAATACCTGCGATATTCCTGCGGTTATTCGTGACAAATTCCGGGATTCAACCCGGCGAGCGTGATGTGCCGCACGTTTCTTCGTTGCAGCGCGTCGCCGATCCGCTATCGGGAAAATACTACTGGGAATTTTCCTTCAGCAGCGTGCGCAGGTCCTCGGTGAGGTCCTGCGGGATGCGTTCCTGCTTCACGAACAGGCGCATGCGTCCCCGGCCATCGAGCACGTAGCTCTGCGCGCTGTGATCGACGGTGTAGGCGCCGGGCGCGCCGCCGGGCCGCTTCTCGTAGAAAATCCTGAATTCTTTCGCCGCGCGTTGCGTTGCGGCGTCGTCCCCGCTCAACCCCAGGAAGCTCGCATCGAACGCCGGCACGTACTGTGACAGCACTTCCGGCGTGTCGCGTTCCGGGTCCACCGTCACGAACAGCACCTGCACGCGGGCTGCATCCGGACCGAGCTGCTTCATGACTCCGGCGATGTCGGCGAGCGTGGTCGGGCAGACGTCCGGGCAATGCGTATAGCCGAAGAACAGCACCACCAGCTTGCCGCGAAAGTCGGCAAGCGTGCGCGGCTTGCCATCGTGCCCGGTCAGCGCGAGCTCCCGGCCGAAATCGGCGCCGGTGATGTCGGTGCTGCGGAACTTGGGTGCTTCCGGGTTGCAGGCGGCAAGCAGCACCGCGAGCAGGATCAGGCTAGGGCGCCAGATAGTGGTCAATCAGCAGTGCCGCGAACAGGGCGGCGAGGTAGAAAATGGAATAGCGGAAACAGCGCCGCGCAAGCCGGTCGCTGTAGGCAGCGACGATCAGGATCGCGAATCCGACGTAGACCAGGCCGAGCGCGACCGCGGCGGCAAGGTACAGCCAGCCGCTCATGCGCACCGCGAACGGCAGCAGCGAAACGCCGAACAGGATCAGCGTGTAGAGCAGCACCTGCAGGCGCGTGTAGTCCTTGCCGTGCGTCACCGGCAGCATCGGCACGCCGGCCTTCGCGTAGTCTTCGGTTCGGTAGAGCGCCAGCGACCAGAAGTGCGGCGGCGTCCAGGCGAAGATGATCAGGAACAGCAGCAGGGCCTCGGTGCTCACGTCGCCGGTCACCGCCGCCCAGCCCAGAACCGGCGGCATCGCGCCCGAAGCGCCGCCGATGACGATGTTCTGCGGCGTGAGCGGCTTGAGGATCACCGTGTACACGACCGCATAGCCGACGAAGGTGCCGAGCGTCAGCCACATCGTGAGCGGGTTTACGAAGTGCGCCAGCAGCCACAGGCCGAAACCGCCGACCGCGCCGGCAAACACCACCGTCTCCAGCGAGGTCAGGTCGCCGCGCGGCAGCGGGCGCCAGTCGGTGCGCCGCATGCGGGCGTCGATCTTCTGCTCTACCAGGCAGTTGACCGCGGCGGCGGCGCCAGCCACCAGAGCGATGCCGGCCGTCGCCGCGAAAAGGACTTGCAGCGGCACCATCCCCGGCGTAGAGAGCAGCATGCCGATCACTGCGGTGAAGACGATCAATGACACCACGCGCGGCTTGGTGAGCGCGAGCAGGGAACGCGCGCGGCCGGTCAGCGTGCGCGCGGGGGATTCGCCAAGAAAATCAGTGGACAAGGTGAAAAATTTTATCACGCCGGATCTCGCGACCGGCGCGCCGCTAGCCGAAGCTTGAAGCCCTCAGCAAGCGCTGCAGGTCCTTGATCAACCGCGACGGATCCGGCTCGCGCGGAAAGCGCATCATCAGGTTGCCCAGCGGATCCACCAGGTAGATGTGGTCGGTGATGGCCGTGTCGGCGGGAAAATCGGCGCCCGCGGGCGCGGGCGCGAGCACGGTGCCCTCGATCGCGCCGAGCAGTTTCGCGCCCGGCCGCACGCCGTCAGTCACGTACCAAAGGCGCGCCATGCGCTCCATCTCCTTGCCCTGCGCCCTGCGCACCTGGCGCATGATGTAGAGCTTGCGCTCGCACCATGCGTTGCAGGCGCCGCCGTCGAACTGCACCAACACCCATTTGCCCTGCAGCCCGTTCGACGGCGGCAAGGTCACCTGCCGCGGCGCGATCAGCGTGCCATAGTTGCCGGTAGTGCCCGGCGCTAGATTGAAGCCCCAGACCAGCCAGCTCGCCGCCACCGGCAATGCGAAGAAGAGCGCGCACAGCGCAAGCTGGACGCGCCCCCGCTTGACCGGGTCAGCCGGCAGCAGCGTCATGGCGCCGGATGTTCAATGCGACCAGCAGGACCACCGAGAGCGCGGAGAGCGAGTACCACTGCAGCGCGTAGCTCTCGTGCATCGCCACGCCGCCGTCAACGCGCGGCCAGTCGCGTGTCAAACCGTCATCCAGTGCCGAGTGCTGCTCGAGCACCCATGGCTCCAGAGCAAGTCCGGACCATGCGGCAAATTCGTCCAGGGTCACGTTGCTCCGCACTTGGCCCCGGGGGAGAGCGCCCGGCGGCTCGTAGGCGCGCGGCAGGCGTTCCTGCCGTAGTCCCTGCACGCTGACCTCTCCTGGCGGCGTCACGACCTGGGGCTCACCCGATCCGGCCGCAATCCAGCCTCGATTGACCAATACACAATGCCCGTCGGTGAGCCGCAACGGCTGCACCACGTAGTAGCCGAACTGGCCATGGTACGGACGATTGCTCAGGAAGATCGTGCGCTCGGATAGAAACTGGCCGCGCAGGCTTTCGGGCTTCATCGCTGCGGCGAGCGCGCGCTTTTCTTCGGCCCTGCCGGATTGCCAGTTGCCAAGTGCGATGCCCGCCGCGCAGCCCGCCGCGGCGAGCGCGACGGCCCACCAGGGAGGACGGAATCGCAGGGAGCCCGGCATCAGGCGCTCACGCTACACTGGTCGCCGTGACGCGCTACCTGGTGATCTTTGTGCTGCTGATGATCGTGGCGAGCCTCGGCTCGGCGATCTTCTTCATGATGCACGACCGCGGCGGTTCAAAGCGCATGGTGAAGGCGCTGGCGATCCGGGTCGGCCTCTCGGTCGGGCTATTCGTGTTCCTGATGGCGGGCTACTACTTCGGGCTGTTCCCGGACCGGCACTTATAGCCAGTAGACAAAGACGAACAGGCCAAGCCAGACCACGTCGACGAAGTGCCAGTACCAGGCCACGCCCTCGAACGCGAAATGGTGCTCGGGCTTGAAATGGCCCGACAGGCAGCGGAACCAGATCACCGTCAGCATGATCGCGCCGCAGGTCACGTGGAAGCCGTGGAAACCGGTCAGCATGAAGAAGGTGGTGCCGTAGCTGCCCGTGGTGAGCTTCAGGTTCAGTTCCGAATAGGCATGCGAGTATTCGAAAGCCTGCAGGCCGAGGAAGCACACGCCCAGCAGGATCGTGAAAAACAGGAACGCGTTTAGCATCCCGCGCTTGCCTTCCTTGAGCGCCCAGTGCGCGATCGTCACGGTGACCCCGGAGGACAGCAGCAGCGCCGTGTTGATCGCCGGAACGCCCCAGGCCGCCATCGGCGAGAACTTCTCGGCGAAGCCGGGCCCCGCCGAGGGCCAGTGGCCGGTGAAGCCCGGCCACAGGTAGGTGTTGCTGTCCAGGCTTGCCAAGTCGGGCACCGACATCACGCGCGCCCAGAACAGGGCGCCGAAGAAGCCGGCGAAGAACATCACCTCCGAAAAGATGAACCAGCTCATGCCCCAGCGGAACGACAGGTCTTCCCAGCCGCCGTACTTGCCGCCCTCGGATTCGCGGATCACGTCGCCGAACCAGCGGAACATCATGTAGAGCAGGATCATCAGGCCGAGCGCCAGGCCGATCAAGCCGGCGCCAAAGCCGTTCATCAGGGAGATGCCGCCGATGATCATGCAGAACAGCGCCGTCGAGCCCATGATCGGCCAGGGCATCGGCTGCGGGACGAAGTAGTGCGCCTGCCGTGCGGCGGTGATCGTAGAGGTAGATGCGCCTTGTTCCATTTTTTCTCCCTGGCCTAGCTGAGCACGATCTTCACGATCGTCAGCAGCGTGAATATGAACAGCACGACGAAAATCACCGCCGCGATGACGAGGTGCAGCGGATTGAGCGGCGCGCGCTCGTGATCCGCCTGGCGGCGCACGCCGATGGCGCCCGCGAACACCGTCTTCACGGTGTCCGCAAACGACGGCCTGCGGACGTCGTCCTTCGCCATCGACGGCTTCTGCAAGGTCTCCTCCATCAGCTTCTGTGCGCCACTTCGAAGAAGGTGTAAGACAGCGTGAAGGTATTGATGTCGGCCGGTATCGAACCGTCGACGATGAAGGTCACCGGCATGCGGCGCGTTTCGCCCGCGGCGAGCGTCTGCTGGGTGAAGCAGAAACAATCGAGCTTGCGCACGTAGCGCCCGGCCAGCGCCGGGCCGTAGCTGACGACCGCCTGGCCGGTCACCGGCGCGCTGCGCACGTTCGCGACCTCGTATTCGACGTGCACGATCTCGCCCGGATGCACCTCGAGGTGCCGGACGAGCGGCTGGAAACGCCAGGGAATGTCGTGTGAATTCGCGTCCAGCTCGATGGTCACCTTGCGAGTGAGGTCGACCTGCGTGTTTGCCGGCGCCTCGTCGCGGTCGACCAGGGAATCGACGCCGAGCGCGCGGCAGATGTGGTTGTAGAACGGAACCAGCGCGAAGCCGAAGCCGAACATCGCCACCGCGACGATCGAGAGCTTCGTCAGCATGCGGCGGTTGTCGAGGGCGTGCGTGTCGTTCACGGCTTAATGAACCAATACTTGGCGATGATCAGGGCAAACGTCGTCAGGGCGACCGCCCCCAGCAGCAGCGCAGTTTTCAGGTTGCGGCTCACGCGGGCCTGTACGCGCCTCTATTTCAACACCGGCGGCGTTTCGAACGAATGGTACGGTGCCGGCGTCGGCAGGTGCGTCCATTCGAGCGAATCGGCGCCCTCCCAGGGCTTGTCGGGCGCCTTCTCGCCGCTGCGGATGCACTTCAGGACCACGTACAGGAACAGCAACTGCGACAGGCCGAAGCCGAAGGCGCCGATCGAGCTGATCTTGTTCCAGGTCTCGAAAATCAGCGGGTAGTCCGGGACGCGCCGCGGCATGCCAGCCAGGCCGAGGAAGTGCTGCACGAAGAAGATCATGTTGAAGAAGATCATCGTCAGCCAGAAGTGCCACTTGCCGAGCGTCTCGTCGTACATCCTGCCCGTCCACTTCGGCAGCCAGAAATACACCCCGGCAAAGGCCGAGAACAGCGCGCCCGCCACCATCACGTAATGGAAATGCGCGACCACGTAGTAGGTGTCGTGCAGCTGGATGTCGATCGGCACCAGCGACAGCACCAACCCCGTGAAGCCGCCCATGGTGAACAGGAACAGGAAGCCGATCGCGAACAGCATCGGCGTCTCGAACGAAAGCGACCCCTTCCACATGGTCGCCACCCAGTTGAACACCTTCACCCCGGTCGGCACCGCAATCAGCGTGGTCGCGTACATGAAGAACAGCTGCCCCTGCACCGGCATGCCCACCGTGTACATGTGGTGCGCCCAGACGATGAACGAGAGGATGGCGATGGCCGAGGTTGCATAGACCATCGAGGCGTAGCCGAACAGCGGCTTCCTCGAGAACGCGGGGATCACTTGCGAGACCACGCCGAAGGCGGGCAGCGCGATGATGTAGACCTCCGGGTGGCCGAAGAACCAGAAGATGTGCTGGTAGAGCACCGGGTCGCCGCCGCCGGCGGCGTTGAAGAACGAGGTGCCGAAATGGCGGTCGGTAAGCGACATGGTGACCGCGCCCGCCAGCACCGGCATCGCCGCCACCAGCAGGTAGGCGGTGATCAGCCAGGTCCAGACGAACAGCGGCATGCGCATCAGCGTCATGCCCGGTGCGCGCATGTTCAGGATCGTGGTGATGATGTTGATCGAGCCGAGGATCGAGCTCATCCCCAGCAGGTGCACCGCGAAGATGGTGAAGTCCATGCCGATGCCCATCTGCACCGTGAGCGGGGCATACATCGTCCAGCCCACGCCCGGCGCGCCGCCCGGCATGAAGAAGGAGGAGATCAGCAACGTAGCGGCGAACGGCAGCAGCCAGAACGACCAGTTGTTCAGGCGCGCGAAGGCCATGTCGGGCGCGCCGATCATCATCGGGATCTGCCAGTTCGCGAAGCCGACGAAAGCCGGCATGATCGCGCCGAACACCATGATCAGGCCGTGCATGGTGACGAACTGGTTGAAAAGGTCCGGGTTGAAGAACTGGATGCCCGGCTGGAACAACTCCAGGCGGATGGCCATCGCCATCGAGCCGCCGGTCATGAACATGATGAAGCTGAACCACAGGTAGAGCGTGCCGATGTCCTTGTGGTTGGTGGTGGTGATCCAGCGCATGATGCCGCTGTAACCGCCGTGATGATCGTGGTGGTCGTGCCCGTGGTCGTGGGCGTTGCCGTGGCTGTCGACGACTGCACTCATGGGCTTTCTCCTTACTTCCTGAGGGCCTTGACCTCGCTAGGCTGGATCGCCTCGCCGGTCTTGTTGCCCCAGTTGTTGCGCGTGAAGGTGATCACCGCGGCGAGCTCGACGTCGTTCAGCTGCTGGCCGAACGCCACCATCGCGGTCTTCGGCCGGCCGAACAGCTCGGTCTTGATCTGCTCCTCCTTGGGCCCGAGCACCGTCTTCGAACCGTCCAGCGGCGGGAACGCGGGCGGCGTGCCCTTGCCGTTCGCCTGGTGGCAGGCGACGCAATTCTTGCTGTAGACCTGCTCGCCGCGCTTCTTCAGTTCGTCCAGCGTGTACTGCTTGTTGGGATCGTCGGCGTTGGCCGCCATCAGCTTCATCTTGTCGCCGACCCATTTCGTGTACTCGTCCTGGCTCACCACCGTCACCACGATCGGCATGAAGCCGTGCTCCTTGCCGCAGAGCTCGACGCACTGGCTGCGGAAGGTGCCGGTGGTCTCGGCGCGGAACCAGAGGTCGCGGATGAAGCCGGGAATCGCGTCCTGCTTGGCGCCGAAGGCCGGCACCCACCAGGAATGGATCACGTCGGCGGCGGTGGTCAGCATGCGGATCTTCTTGCCGACCGGGACGATGAGTTCGTTGTCGACCTCGAGCAGGTAATGCTCGCCCTTGGGCGCCCTGTTCTCGATCTGCTCGCGGGGGGTGGAGAGCGTCGAAACGAAGCTGATGCCCTCGCCTTCGCCCTTCACGTAGTCGTAGCCCCACTTCCACTGGTAGCCGGTCACCTTGATGGTGATGTCCGGGTTGGAGGTGTCCTTCTGCGCGATCACGGTGCGCGTGGTCGGCCAGGCGATGCCGACCAGGATGATCGCCGGGATCACGGTCCAGAGAATCTCGACGGTGGTGTTCTCGTGGAACTGCGCCGCCTTGTGGCCCTTCGACTTGCGGTGCGCGTAGATCGAGTAGAACATGAACGAAAACACGCCGATGAAGATCACCGTGCACAGGAGCATCACGTATTCGTGCAGGTCGTGGATGTCGGCGGCGAGCTTGCTGCCCGCGGGACGCAGGTTCCACTCCAGCGCCAGCGCCATCCCCGAATACGCGATGCCGCTGACTGCGGCGAATGCGGCGAGCGCCCAAGTTGCGATGCCGCGTGCCGGCTTGCGTGCCATCATCATTCCTTTCAGGTGCGGATTTACGTTTTTCGCTCGGCGGAAAGCGTGAAAAATGCCGCGCAACATTACCATAGCCGCGCCCCCCGCTCAAGCAAAAACGCGAGCAAATTCCTCGGGTTTCGCCATTTTCAGCGGCGCCGCTCGAACTGCACGATGCTGCGTCCGTCCTCGGTGCGATTCGCTGCGCGCCGGGCCGGCGCGCGCCAAGCGTGGCCGTACACCACCTCGAAACTGACAGGCAGCTTGCCCTCGCGCATCTGCGCGGCCAGGCCGGCGTCCAGCGCTGCACGAAATCTGCGGCCCGCGAGCCCGCGGGCCCGGTCCGCGCGCGCGCTGGTCTGGCCGCTTGCGCGCAAATCGGCGAGCAGCGCAGCGCCGTCGGCATACACCAGCGTGATGCGTTCCGCATCCATCACGGGCTCGGCAAAGCCTGCCGCCACCAGCATGTCGCCCAGGTCGTGCATGTCGACGAACGGATGTACGCGCCCCGGGCCGGCCGCCGCGCGCAGTTCGGCGAGCGTGTCGGGGCCGAGCGTGCTGAACATCAGCAGACCGTCGACCGCCAGCACGCGGTGGAATTCGCGCAGCGCCGCGATCGGATCCGCCAGCCAATGCAGCGCCATGTTGGACCAGACCAGGTCGATGCTCGCGGAGGCGAACGGCAGGCGCGCGAAGTCGCCGCATACGGCCTTGGGCGGGTTTCTTTCAAACAGCTTTTTTTTTCCGGCGCGCAGCATGGCCAAGGCGAAATCGAAAGCAATCACCCCGGCGGCGGGATAGCGCCTGCCGAGCGCGCGTCCCGGCGGGCCGCTGCCCGCGTCGAGCACGCGGCGCGGCACGAGCTTCACGTAGTCGAGGCGCTCCCGCATGCGCGCGCCGATTTCCGACTCGAGCCGCGAGGCGCCCGCGTAGCTAACGGCCGCGCGCTCGAAACGGCGCCGGGCGAGCCTTGCGTCTACGACGGGGTCAGGCACGCGCCGCTGGCGCAGCGCCGGCCGCCAGCACGCCTTCGACGGCGCGCGCGACCGCGAGCAGGCGGCGGTCGGACATCGCCACGCCGCTGACCATCAGCCCCACCGGCGCCTGTCCCTGCGCGTGGCAGGGCAGCGTCACGGCGCAGCCGTCGAGGAAATTCACCAGGCCTGTATTGCGCAGGATGCGGCCGTTCCAGCGAAAGTAGGCCTCGTCGCTCGAGCTCGCCTCGGCGATCGTGGGCGCGATGCAGGGCGCGGCGGGCGCAAGGAAAGCGTCGAACGGCGCCATCAGCGCGCCGATTTCCGCAATGTAGGCCTCGCGCATGAGTCCCAGTTCGACGTACTCCCAGCCTGCGATGTCCTTGCCGAGCACCACGCGCTTGGCAACGCGCGGATCGTATTCACCGAGGCGGCCGAGCCAGCGGCGATGGATCGCGTATGCCTCGGCGGCGGCGAAACCGCCGTTCTTGAAATACTCCCCTTGCCGGTCGAACGCCGGCACCTTGCGCTCCTCGATCGCAGCGCCCGCGCGCGACAGCGCGGCGAGCGCGGCCTCGAACGCCTGCGCGACCTGCGGATCGAGATCGTCGAGCGCGCTCGAACGCGGCAGCAGCAGGCGCAGGCCGCGGGCCGGGGTCTCCGGCAGCGCGGCGTCCGGCTCGCCCGCGAGGATCGCGTCATAGGCTGCACAGCAGCCGACCGTATTCGCGAGCGGCCCGACCGAATCGAGCGTGTACGAGAGCGGAAACGCGCCCCGCCGGGATACGCGGCGCATGGTCGGCTTGAAGCCGGTGACGCCGCAAAGCGCCGCGGGCTGGCGGATCGAGCCGCGTGTGTCCGAGCCCAGGCCCATCACGCACATGCCGTCGGCCACCGACACCGCGGCACCGGAGGACGAACCGCCGGGAACACGTCCCGCCTTGCGATCCCAGGGATTCTTCGGCGTGCCGTAGTGCGGGTTGGTGCCGACCGCGCCGAAGGCGAACTCGACCATGTTGCTGCGGCCGACGATCACCGCACCCGCCGCACGCAGGCGGGCAATCGCCGGCGCATCCGCGGCGGCGGGCGGCGCATCGGCCAGCACTTTCGAGCCGGCGCGCGTGATGTCGCCAGCGATGTCGAACAGGTCCTTCACCGAGACCGGCAGGCCGTCCACCAGCGAGCGCAGCACGCCCGCCTTGCGCAGCCGGTCCGCATGGTCCGCGTCGGCGCGCGCGGAATCCGCGTGGACCTTCATGAACGCGCGCGCGCCCTCGCCCGCCGGGTCGGCAATGCGTGCGAGCGCCTGCTCCACGAGTTCACGGCTGCTGGTTTTACCGGCGCGCAGATCGCGCGCGAGCGCTTCCACCGTCCACATTCAGGAAGTCTAGCGCACAATATTCCCCATGCTCGCCAAGCTCGGCCGCCAATCCGCAAACCTGCTGTTCGGCGGCAGTTGCTACCTGTGCCGCGGAGCCGCGCACGGCGTGCTGTGCGAGCGCTGCGATGCGGACCTGCCTCGGCTTGGCAAGGAATATTGCCCGCGCTGTGCGCTCAGTTCGCCCGGCGGCGCGGTTTGCGGACGCTGCCTGGCGCAGCCGCCGGCCTACGATGCGACCATCGCCGCGCTCGCCTACGGCTTTCCCGCCGACGTGCTGGTGCAGGCGCTCAAATTCCGCGGCGAACTGGCGCTGGCGCCCTTGCTCGGCGAATTGATCGGCGGTCGCGTTTCAACCGGCGACGCGGACTGCATCGTCCCCGTCCCGCTTTCGCCGGAGCGCCTGCGCAGCCGCGGCTACAACCAGGCGCTGGAAATTGCCCGCGGCGTCGCGAAGGCGACCAACGTGCGGCTGGCGCCCGACGCCTGCCGGCGCAGCCGCGACACCGCTGCGCAGATGGACCTGCCCCTGGAAGAGCGGGTGAAAAACGTGCGCGGCGCTTTCGAGTGCCCGCGCCTGGTCGAGGGCGCGACGGTCGCGGTGCTGGACGACGTCATGACCACGGGCGCGACGCTGGACGAGCTCGCCGCAACGCTGAAGCGCGCCGGCGCCGCGCGCGTGGTGAACTGGGTCGTTGCGCGCACCTTTCCGCTGCATGTTTGACATCGTCCTCTACCAGCCTGAGATCCCGCCCAACGCCGGCAACGTCATCCGGCTCGCCGCCAACACCGGCGCGCGCCTGCACCTGGTCGAGCCGCTCGGGTTTTCCATGGACGACAAGCAACTCAAGCGCGCCGGGCTCGACTACCGCGAGTACGCCAGCGTGCGCGTGCACGCAAACTGGAAATCCTGCCTGGAGCTTTTGGCGGGGAGGCGCCTTTTTGCAGTGACGACCCGAAGCACGAAAAATCTGTACGACGAAAATTTCCGCGAGAACGACGTTTTCGTTTTCGGCTCCGAGACCGCCGGGCTTCCGGATGCAATCCTCGAGGCGTTCCCGTCCGAATTCCGCCTGCGCCTGCCGATGCGGCCAGGAAACCGAAGCCTGAATCTATCCAATGCCGTCGCGGTGACCGTGTTCGAGGCCTGGCGCCAACGCGGCTTCGGCTGACGGAAAATCATCGTGCCATTCGACGAATTCATGAATTATGCATACGCGGCCATGGGGATGTTGATCGCGTTGGTGCTCGTCTGGTTCGCGTGCACCTACCGGCTTTCGCGGCAGCTTCGCGAACGGCATCCGGAGAAATACGATGAAATGGGCTTGGCGGACCTGCTGCCGCACGACGCGGGCGAGTGGTTGCGCGGCTACAACAATGCGATGCCCGTTGGCGCGCTGCTGAAATTCCTGTTCCGCCGTGAAGACGCGGTGCTGGACGACGCTTCGATTTCCCGCCTCGCCACTTTCATGCGCTGGCTCTTCGGTGCATATCTTTTCCTGTTCGTCCTGTTCATTGCGGCCATTTTCTACGGGGGCAGCGCGGTTCAGCCTGCCAGCCGGGAGAACGCCTTCGAACTGCACCGCGCCGGCAAATTCACGGAAGCCATCGCGGCCTATGACGCGCTACTGAAGGACACCGAGCAGGATCCCGAACTGCACTATTGGCGAGGGGTCGCCTACTGGCGCCTGATCCAGTTCGACGCGGCGTTGCGGGATTTCCGCCGCGCCCTCGAACTGCGGCCCGCCTATTTTGACGCCTGCGTCGCCGAGGACAGGATTCTCGGCGCGCGGAAACACTGGGACGAAATCCTTCTCATCTGGGACAAGTACATCGCGGAAGTTCCCGGAAACGGGGACGCCTATTTCGAGCGCGGCGGCGCGAATTACCGCAAAGGCGACCTGGTGGCTGCGCAAGCCGACGCGCAAAAGGCCTGCGAGCTCGGGAAGAAGGAAGGCTGCGCCTGGGCGGACCGGCTTCGACCCAGATAGCGCGCCGCCGCGGACAGGTTCGAAAGCCGGCTTTCGCTAGCCTTCGGCTTTCGGATCCCGGGAAAGCAGCAGTTCCACCGCCTGCGGCGGCGTCAGCTTTCCTTCCAGGACTGCGTCCACCGCCGCGGTGATCGGCATGTCCACGCCGCAGGCCCTCGCGCGCGCGAGCGTGGCGCCCGCCGAGCGCACGCCCTCGGCGACATGGCCAAGTTCCGCGACGATCTTCGCGAGCGTCTTGCCGGCGGCGAGTTCCAGTCCGACGCGGCGGTTGCGCGACAGGTCGCCGGTCGCGGTCAGGATCAGGTCGCCCGCGCCGGTGAGGCCCATCACCGTTTCCGCCCGGCCGCCGAGCGCCACGCCAAGCCGCGCGAGTTCGGCGAGCCCACGCGTGATCAGCGCCGCGCGCGCGTTCTGCCCGAGTCCGAGCCCGTCGCAGATGCCGACGGCGATCGCCAGCACGTTCTTCACCGCGCCGCCAATCTCGACGCCGACCAGGTCGTCCGTGTGGTAGACGCGCAGGCGCCCGCCGTGCAGCTGCGCGGCGATGCCGGCGGCAAAAGCACCGTCGGCGGCCGCGAGCGTAAGCGCGCAAGGCAGGCCGCGCGCGACCTCGACGGCGAACGACGGCCCGGATAGCGCGCCGCTCGGCGCGCGCAGACCGCCGGCCGCGACGATTTCATGCGGCAGCGCCGCGGTTTCGCGTTCGAAGCCCTTGCAAAGCCAGACCAGCGGCTGCCGGGCGCCCTTCAACCTGCCCAGCAGTTCGCGCAGGCCGGCGACTGGCGTCGCCGCCACGAGCAACTCGGCGCCATCGACCGCCTTGTGCAGGTTGGCTTCGACGCGCAGCGACTCGGGCAGCGTGATTTCGGGAAGGTAGCGCGCGTTGCGCCGCGCCTTGGCGATCGCCGCGGCCTGCGCCGCGTCGCGCGCCCACAAGCGGACCTGGTGGCGCGATGCCAGCACGGCGGCAAGCGCCGTGCCCCATGCGCCCGCGCCCAGCACGGCGAGCGCGGTCACCG
This sequence comes from Burkholderiales bacterium, assembly GCA_035499575.1. Taxonomy (GTDB): domain Bacteria; phylum Pseudomonadota; class Gammaproteobacteria; order Burkholderiales; family SG8-39; genus RBG-16-66-20. Next base: position 65,160 of record DATJYN010000018.1, read on the forward strand.
CGGTCTCCTCAGTCGCCCCAGACCTGCGCAGCGCGCACGAAGCCGGTGGCCCCATCCGCGAGGCGCACGCGCAGCCAGCCGTTGGGCGCGACCTCGACCAGCTCGAGCGCGACATTCTGCGCGGCCACGAAGGCCGCCGGCGCGCCGTCCTCGGCGCGCACGCGCACCTCCAGCGAAGGGCCGGTCACCAGCACCATGCGCTTGTCGCCGAGCGATTTCTTCTCGATCCAGCTGAGCGCACCCGCCTGGTCGCGCACCTTCACCCAGGCATCCAGGTTGACGATGACCTCGAGCGGATAGTTGCGCTGGACCACGAATAGCGGCGTGGCCGCGCGCGAGGGCGCGTCGTACAGCACCGCGGCGTTCTCCTGCACCGAACGGAATTCCGCCGCGTTCGCGCCGGTCGCGGCGAGCAGCAGCAGCAAGGCGGACTTGTTCACTGCGCTACCTCAATACGCGGGCCGTCCGCGGCCTGCTGGCGCTGCAGGTACATCTGCTCGAAGGAAACCGGCTGCAGCACCACCGCGGGAAAACCGGCGCGCGTCACCAGGTCCGAGATCGCTTCGCGCGCATACGGGTAAAGGATGGTCGGGCAGCCGATCGCCAGCAGCGGATCGAGGTCCGCCTGCGGGATCGCGCGCGCGGTGAAGATGCCCGCCTGCGCGACCTCGGCCAGGAAGATGGTCTTTTCGCCGGCGCGCGCGGTCACGGTCACCGTGACCACCACGTCAAAGAGACCGTCGGCGAACTGGGTCGCCTCGTTGCGCACCTGGATCTCGAGCTGCGGATTGTCCTGCTGCATGAAGACCTGCGGCGCGTTCGGCACCTCCAGCGAGAGATCCTTCACGTACAGTTTCTCGATCTGGAAAGTCGGCTGGCCGCCGCCTGCGTCTCGCGCTATGTCGTTGCCCGTTGCGCTCATGGTGCCTTCGAAAGTAGTTGATCGAGTTGCCCCGAGTCCTCGAGGTCGTGCAGTTCGTCGCTGCCGCCGACGTGGCGGCCGTCGATCCAGATTTGCGGCACCGTGCGCCGGCCGCTCTTTTCCATCATTTCCCTGCGCCGCGCCGGTTCCAGGTCGACGCGCACGCGCTCCACGTCAGCGACGCCCTTGCGCGCAAGCAGCCTGTCTGCGGCCTGGCAGTAGGGACAGGCAGCGGTGCAGTAGATGAGCACGCGGGGCACCGGTCTATCCTTCTCCCCGCGCCTATTTCTTTTCCACCGGCAGGCCGGCCTGCTGCCAGGCAACGTAGCCGCCGCTTAGGTTGAAGACGCTGGCAAAACCGCCCTTGCGCAGCAGCGCAACGCCGCCGCCGGCGCGATTGCCATCGCCGCAATGCAGGATCAGCGGCTTCGCCTTGAATTTGTCGAGTTCGCTGGCCCGACGCTCGAGCTCCGCGAGCGGGATGTTGCGTGCGCCGATGATGTGCCCGCCGGCATACTCGGCCGCCGGGCGCAGGTCGACGACCACCGCGTCGTCGCGGTTCATCAGCTGCGTCGCCTGCAGCGTGCTGACCCAGGGGCCGCCCGCGCCCTTGCGCAGCAGCGGCCACAGCAGCATGCCGCCGGAGACCACGGCGATCATGACCAGGTAGATGTTCTTGAGGATGAAGTCCATGAGAGTCGCCACATTATAATTCAGCGCATGCACAAGCTCGTGCTGCTGCGGCACGGTGAATCCGGCTGGAACCGCGAGAACCGCTTCACCGGCTGGACCGACGTGGACCTTTCGGCGCAGGGCGTCGAGGAAGCGCGCGCCGCCGGGCGGCTGCTGAAAACCGGAGGCTGGGCTTTCGACCTCGCGCACACTTCGCTGTTGAAGCGCGCGATCCGCACGCTGCAGCTCGCGCTGGAGGAACTGGACCAGCTCTGGATCCCGGTGCACAAGGACTGGCGGCTGAACGAGCGCCACTACGGTGCGCTGCAGGGCCTGAACAAGGCCGAGACCGCCGCGAAGTTCGGCGAGGCGCAGGTGCTCGCCTGGCGCCGCAGCTACGATACGCCGCCGCCCGCGCTCGAGGCGGGCGACGAACGCTACGAAGCGCGTGACCGGCGTTACCGGGGCCTGGCGGTGCCGAAAACCGAGTGCCTGAAGGACACGGTGGCGCGCGTGCTGCCCTACTGGGAGAGCGCCATCGCGCCGGCGATACGCGCCGGCCAGCGCATGCTGGTGGCGGCGCACGGCAACTCGCTGCGCGCGCTGATCAAGCACCTGGACGGCGTGTCCGACGCCGACATCGTCGGCTTGAACGTGCCCACCGGCGTGCCGCTGGTGTACGAGCTGGACGCCGGGCTGCGGCCGCTCAGGCATTACTACCTCGGCGATGCGGCGGAAATCGCGCGGCGGCTGGAAGCAGTTTCGGCGCAGGGAAAAGCCAAACCCTGAAACGCATCATTCCCGTGGCGGTCCTCATGCTTGCCGCGGCGGCCGCGCAAGGCGCTCCCGGCGCCAGCGCCGGAACTACACGGGCGGAAGACCTTGCGGCGCTGCGCGCGCGCATCGAATCGATGCGCTCCGAGCTCGAGGGCCGCGAAACCGATCGTCGCGAGGCGCGCGACGCGCTGCGCGCCTCCGAGGTCGCGATCTCCGCCGCCAACCGGGCGCTGCAGGCGCAGGAAGCCGAAGCGCGCGAAGCGCGCGAAGCGATCGGCCAACTGGCGGCGCGCCGCGCCGCCCAGGAAAATGCCCTGGAGGCGCAGCAGGACGCGCTCGGCCGCCTGCTGGCCGCGCGCGTCCTTGCGGGCGGCGGGCCCGCCAGCACCGGAGGCGCTCCCGACTTCGTGCGCATCGCGCTTTCCGGCGAGGACTTGTCTGACGCCGCGCGCAAGCTTCACTACCTGGCTTACATTTCGCGCGAGGCGGCACGCATGATCGAAACGCACCGCGCCGGCCTGGCCGAGCTGGCGCGCCTGAAGCAGGATTCGGAAGGCAAGGCCGCCGAGCTGGCCGCCATCGAGGCGCACAGCCGCGCCGAGCGGGAGCAGCTGCTCAAGGAACGGCGCGAGCGCCGGCGCGTGCTGGATCGCATCGCGGGCGAGATCCGCGACGCGAAGAAACGCATCCGCGCGCTGGTCGCGGACGAGAGCCGCCTTTCGCGCCTGGTCGAAGAAATCGGCAAGGTCCTGGTGGCGCGCCCCGGCGCAGGCTACGCCAGGGTAAGCAGCGTGCCCGAGCCCGCGTCCGGCGCGCCAGCCGGCCCGTTTTCTTCCCTGAAGGGCCGCCTGCGGTTGCCGGTTCGCGGGGAACTTGTCGGCCGTTTCGGCACCCAACGTACTATCGGCACGGCTTCCGCCAAGGGCGTATTCATCCGCGCGGCCGAAGGCGAGCAGATCAGGGCCGTCGGGCCGGGCCAGGTGGTGTACGCGGACTGGATGCGCGGCTTCGGAAATCTGCTGATCGTCGACCATGGCGAAGGCTACCTGTCCATCTACGGCAACAACGAATCTTTGCTGAAGCAGAGCGGCGACGCCGTGGCGCTCGGAGAACCCCTCGCCACCGCCGGACAGAGCGGGGGCAACGAGGAAACGGGTCTATACTTCGAATTGCGGTATCTGGGTAAACCTTTCGATCCCTTGAGTTGGGTGAAACTTAAATGAACGGCAGAATCAAGAGTATCGGCCTGGTCTTGGTCGGCGCGGTCGCCGGCATCCTGGTCAGCCTGAATTTCCAGGCGATCGGCCAGCTGGCGGCCCGCTCGCCGTTGCCGGTCGAGGAGCTGCGCTCCTTCACCGAGGTGTTCGGCGCGATCAAGCAGAACTACGTCGAGCCGGTCGAGGACAAGAAGCTCATCACCGAGGCGATCAACGGCATGCTCGCCGGCCTCGATCCGCACTCGGCCTACCTGGACGCGGAAGCCTACAAGGAACTCCAGGTCGGCACGCAGGGCAAATTCGGCGGCCTCGGCATCGAAGTCGGCATGGAAGACGGGCTGGTGAAGGTGATCTCGCCGATCGAGGACACGCCCGCCTATCGCGCCGGCGTCAAGCCCGGCGACCTGATCATCAAGCTGGACGACGCGCAGGTGAAGGGCATGACGCTGAACGACGCCGTCAAGAAAATGCGCGGCAAGCCGAACACGCAGATCGTCCTGACGATCATCCGCAAGGGCGAACAGCAGCCGCTCGTGTTCACGCTCACGCGCGCCGAAATCCAGGTGCAGAGCGTCAAGTCGAAGATCGTCGAGCCGGGCTACGGCTGGATACGCATTTCCCAGTTCCAGGAAAAGTCGGCGGACGACCTCGCGCGCCAGATCACCAACCTGTTCAAGCCCGGCCCGTTGAAGGGCCTGGTGCTCGACCTGCGCAACGACCCGGGCGGCCTGCTCTACGGCGCGGTGGCGATCTCGGCCGCGTTCCTGCCTTCCAAGGCGCTGGTGGTCTCGACCGACGGCCGCACCGAGGACGCGAAGAAGAAGTTCTACGCCACCAACGAAGACTACCTGCGCGGCGTGAAGGACGACATGATGAAGTCGCTGCCGGCCGGCGTGAAAACCGTGCCGATGGTGGTGCTCGTGAACGGCGGCTCGGCCTCGGCCTCGGAAATCGTCGCCGGCGCGCTGCAGGACAACAAGCGCGCCACCGTGATCGGCACGCAGACCTTCGGCAAGGGCTCGGTGCAGACCATCATGCAGCTGGGCAACAACACCGCCATCAAGCTGACCACGGCGCGCTACTACACGCCGAGCGGGCGCTCGATCCAGGCCAAGGGCATCACGCCCGACGTGGTGGTCGTCGAGCCGGGCGACTCCGCCGAGGCGCGCATCCGCGAAGCCGACTTGCAGCGCCACCTCGGCAACATCCAGGACAAGGATGCGGAAAAGGAGTCGCAGCGCGCCAAGCCCGCCGCCGCGCCGGTGGCGCCGGGCGAGCAGCCGAAGCCGGTCGAGCTCGGCTCCAAGGACGATTTCCAGTTGCAGCAGGCGATCGCGTTCCTGAAGGGCGAGCCGGTCAAGGGCCAGCCGCCCGCGGTCGCGCAGACCAAGCCGGCCGCCGCGCCGAAGACCAACTAGCTCACTGGACGACCAGCAGCTCCTTCGCTACAGCCGGCACATCCTGCTCGCCGAAGTCGGGATCGAGGGCCAGGAGCGGCTGCGCGCCGCGCGCGCGCTCGTCGTCGGCGCGGGCGGCCTGGGTTGTCCCGCGGCCCTCTACCTCGCGGCGAGCGGCATCGGCCAGTTGACGCTCGCCGACCCGGACGAGGTCGACCTCACCAACCTGCAGCGCCAGATCCTCTACCGCACGGATTCGGTCGGCGCGCCGAAGGTGGAAGCCGCGCGCGCGGCATTGTCGGCGTTGAATCCCGAAGTCGAGGTCGTGCCGCTGCGGAAAAAGCTCCTGGAAGGGGATTTTCCCGGGCTGGTCGCCGCCGCCGACGTAGTGCTGGACTGCTCCGACAACTTCGCCACGCGCCACGCGCTCAACCGCGCTTGCGTGGCGTTGAGGAAGCCGCTGGTTTCCGGCGCGGCGATCCGCTTCGACGCGCAGGTCGCGGTGTTCGACCTGAGGAAACCCGATGCGCCCTGCTACGCCTGCCTGTATCCGGAGGACGGCGAAGTCGAGGAAGTGCAGTGCTCGACCATGGGCGTGTTCGCGCCGCTCACCGGCGTGGTCGGTGCGCTGCAGGCGATGGAAGCGGCCAAGCTGCTGGCGGGCGCGGGTGAAACCTTGAACGGACGGCTGCTGCTGCTGGACGCGAAGCAGTCCGCATGGCGCACGCTGCGCGTGAAAAAAGATCCCGCCTGCCCGGTTTGCCGCTAGCCGGCGAGGAAGCGCCGCTGCGCGGCGTAGCTCTCCGTCGGCTTCTTCGCGAAGCCCGACTTCGCGTACTGGTGCAGGCAGCCGATGGCGTAGCGCACCAGCATCCCGGCATGCGCGGCGACTTCCGCGTCCGGCGCTTTCGCGCCTTCGCCCGGAGCGCGCAGCGCCTGCTTGAGCGTGGCTTCGAAGCGGTCGTAGAACTGGTTCATGCGCGCCTGCAGGCGCTCATGCTCGCCGACCAGCGCGTCGCCGGTCATCACGCGCACCATGCCGGGGTTTTTCTCGGCGAACGCGAGCAGCATCTCGACCAGCTTGACGGCCTGCTTGCCGCCGTCGGCCTCGTCGCCGGCGATCTTGTTGGCGAGGCTGAACACCGAGCTTTCGATGAATTCGATGAGGCCCTCGTACATCTGCGCCTTGGACGCGAAATGGCGATAGAGCGCGGCTTCCGAGACGTCGAGCTTCTCGGCCAGCGCTGCGGTCGTGATCTTTCCCCACTTCGGCTGCTCGAGCATCTGGGCCAGGGCCTTGAGGATCTCGAGCCGCCGTTCCCCTTTGACACGCGGCATGGGAGAAATTCTACGCTTAGTGGGAATGCCGGAATACAAGCCTGGGCAATTGCGTGACCGATCCGACGCGCAGGTCGGCGAACGACGCGCGTCTTGTTTCGCCGCTGACCCAGACCGTTGACATGCCGAGCCTTTTGGCGGCGCGCAGGTTTTCCGGCATGTCGTCGATCAGCGCGCAGCGCCGCGCTTCGAGGTTGTGCGCCCGCAGCAGCACGCGGAAACCCTGCACCGCGGGCTTGGGCCGGTAGCGCGTGCTCTCGATGGTGTAGACCGCGTCGAACCAGCGCGCGACGCCGAGCGCGCGCAGCACTTCCTCGACGTAGTGGCGCGGCGCGTTGGAGAACACCAGCCGCTTGCCCTCGAGGCGGGCGAGCGCGTGGCCGAGCGCGTATTCGCCGACCACCATCGGCGCGAGCTCCGGGAACTGGTGCGTCTCGCGGATGAATTTCCTCGGGTCCTCGCCGTGGTGCCGCACCAGGCCGCGCATCGTGGTGCCGTAGCGCTCCCAGAAAAACCGCCGCATGCGGTTGGCGCCTTCCTCGTCCACCGAGAAGCGGCGCATCAGCCAGGCGTTCATCTGGCCGTGCATCGACGGGAAAATGTGCGGCCGCGCGTCGTGCAGCGTGTTGTCGAGGTCGAAGATCCACGCCCGCCTCGACGGCGGGACGCCCAGGATGCGCACGGGTTTCCCTGTTTACTTCGAGCGGATGACGGTGCCGACGCCTTCGTCGGTGAGGACTTCCAGCAGCAGCGCGTGCGGCACGCGGCCGTCGATGATGTGGCAGGACTTGACGCCCGCGCGCGCGGCATCCAGCACCGAGCCGATCTTCGGCAGCATGCCGCCGGAGATCACGCCCTTCGCCACCAGGTCGTCGATCCTGCGCGGCGTGAGGCCGGTGAGCAGCTTGCCGGACTTGTCCAGCACGCCGGGCGTATTCGTGAGCACGACGAGCTTCTCGGCCCGCAGGATCTCGGCAAGCTTGCCGGCCACCAGGTCGGCGTTGATGTTGTAGGTGGTGCCGTCCGAACCGGTGCCGATCGGCGCGACCACCGGGATGAAGCCCGAGTTCTCGAGCGCGAGGATCACCGCCGGGTCGATCGCCTCGATCTCGCCGACCTGGCCGATGTCGATCTTGCCGTTTTCCTTGGAGGCGAGCAGCATTTTGCGCGCGCGGATGAACGCGCCGTCCTGGCCGGTCAGGCCGACTGCCTTGCCGCCCGCCTGGTTGACCAGCTCGACCACTTCCTTGTTGACCTGGCCGCCGAGCACCATTTCGACGATGTCCATGGTCTCGGCATCCGTGACACGCATGCCCTGGACGAATTCGCCCTTCTTGCCCATGCGCGTCAGCGCGGTCTCGATCTGCGGCCCGCCGCCGTGCACCACCACCGGATTCATGCCGACGAGCTTGAGCAGCACCACGTCGCGCGCGAAGTTCGCCTTCAGCACCTCGTCGGCCATGGCGTTGCCGCCGAACTTCACGACGATGGTCTTGCCGTGGAAGCGCTGGATGTAAGGCAGCGCCTCGCCGAGGATGCGGGCCTTCTCGGCGGCGGCGGAATGCTGGGGGGCGTTCATGGCGCCCCCCGATACTACAGAAAAACCTACTGGATGGTGATCGCCTTGCGCGCCGCCGCGGCCTTTTTCGGCAGCGTCAGCTCGAGCACGCCGTCGCGGAACTTCGCCTCGGCTTTCGCCTCGTCCAGCTCCTGCGGCAGCGCGAAGCTGCGCGACACCTTGCCGTACGAGCGCTCGACATGCAGCACGCGCTCGCCTTCGGCGGCTTCCCGCTCGCGCTTCACTTCAGCGGTCAGCGTGACCTGCGCGCCGTCGATGTCCACGTGGATGTCTTCCTTCTTCACCCCGGGCAGGTCGGCGGTCACCAGGTAGGCGCCGTTTTTCTCGGTGACGTCCACGCTCAGGCGCGGCGCGTCGTAGGAAACCGGGCGCACCAGGAAGCCCTTGAACAGGTCGTCGACAATACTGTTGAACGGATCAAATCTCGCAATGTTGGCCATGGAGCCTCCTATCAATGTCGGTACGACTAAAATGGGGGCCCGCTCCCGGACTTCAAGCCCCCTGGCCGCTCCAGCCGATTTCCGCAGACAAGTCGAGGATTTGCGTCCTTACCTGCTGCGCTTCGCCTCGCTGCAGCTGCGCGATGCGGCGGCCGCCGAGGACGCCGTCCAGGAGGCGCTGCTGGCGGCGCTCGCCGGGGAGGCGAACTTCGCCGGGCGCTCCAACCTGCGTACCTGGCTCACCGGCATCCTCAAGCACAAGATCGTCGACGCGGTCCGGCGCCAGGCGCGGGAGCGGCCCGCCTCCGACATGGGGACGCCGGAAGACGAAAGCGAGTTCGACACGTTGTTCGATACGCGCGGCCACTGGCAGGACATGCCCGACGCCTGGGAGCAGCCCGAGAGCGCCCTCGGCCAGAAGCAGTTCCTCGCCGCGCTCGAGGCCTGCCTGCGCGCGCTGCCGCAGCGCACGGCGCAGGTGTTCATGATGCGCGAGCACCTCGGGCTGGAAACGTCAGAAATCTGTAAGGAGCTGGGGATTACCTCGACTCACTGCTGGGTGATGCTCCATCGCGCGCGCATGGCGTTGCGCCTGTGCCTCGACATGAACTGGTTCAAGAAATGATGCTGTCCTGCAGGGAAGCCTCGCGCCTGCTGTCGCAGGGCGCCGACCGCAAGCTCGCTTTCGGCGAGCGCGTGGCGCTGCGCCTGCACCTGGCGATCTGCGACGGCTGCACCAACGTGAAGGCGCAGTTCGAATTCCTGCGTTCGGCGGTGCAGAGCCTTTCCGGCGACGGAGACGAAGAAAAGCCCGCCTGAGTCCGGGCTTGGGGGCGCAGGCCTACTTCACCTCCAGGCCGATGCGGATTTCCTGCACCGAAGCCACAGGCTGGCCGTCGCGTATCGCGGGAGCGAAGCGCCACTGCCTGAGCTTCTCCAGCAGCAGCCGGTTAAGGCGCGGGTTGGGCGTCGGTTTCGCGAGCTGCACCGTCGCGCTGCCGTCGGCGCCGATCTGGAATCTCGCCACCGCCACGGCGTTGAACGCTTCGTCGCGCAGTTCATCGGGAATCTCCGGCAGCGGACGCAGGATCGCCCGCGCCGCCGCGTTGGCAGCCCCGGCCGGCTGCGCTTCGCGTGTCGCGGGAACCGCTGGTGCAGGCGGGGGCGGCGCCGGTGGTGCCGGCGCTTCCTGCGCCGGCTTCGGTTCGGGCGCCGAAGAGGTCACCGGACGAATCGCCGGCTGCGGCTCGGCGCGTTTGGGGGTCTCCCTCTTCTTGAGCGGCGGCACGGGCTCCGGCTTCACTTGCGGCTGGGCGATTCTTTCCTCGACCGGCGGCGGCGATTCGACGAGTTCCGCCTCGATCGTCATGGGCGGAATCTGCCGCAGCGGCGGCCTCTCCAGGATCCGGCCCAGTTCCCACAGGACCGCCGTACATATGAACAGCGCGAGCGGCAGGCTCCAGGGCAGCCGCCGCCAGGGGTTGTCGAGATCGAGGACGCCCGCAACCGCCAAGTTCAGTCCGCGTGCTTGACCGCGATCTGGAAATGCTCCGCGCCCGCCTGGCGCGCCTGCAGCATCGCTTCCACCGTTACCCCGTGCGGCGCGGCGCGATCGGCGGAAAGGATCACGCTGGTTTCGGGCCCTTTCAGCAGCGGCCGCAGCACCGCCTGCAGCGTCTGCAGCGTCACCGGCGTCTTGTCGATGAAGATGCGGCTGTCCTGCGTCACGGTCAGGGTGACGCTCGACTTGGTCTGGGTCGGCGTCGCATGCCCCCTGGGCAGGTTGACGTTCAGGGAATGCAGGTTCTGCATCGACAGCGACGCCAGCATGAAGGTCACCAGCAGGAAGAACATGACGTCGATCATCGGGATGATTTCGATGCGCCCCTTCCTGCGCTCGCGGGATTTGCGCAGTTTCACGGCCTCTCCCCCTTCCTCTCCCCCTTCTGCTGGTCGAGCCGGATGTGGTCGATCAGCCGCGTGCCGATGCGCTCGAGATCGTCGATGGTCGCGGCCTGCAGCTTGGAGAAGAAGTTGAAAGCGAACAGCGCGATCAGCGCGATCAGCAGGCCGAGCGCGGTGGCGATGAGCGCCTGCGCGACGCCGCCCGTGACGCCGGCCGGATCGACCAGGTTGTCGCCGCTGATCAGCTGGAAGGCATTCATCATGCCGACGATCGTTCCGAGCAGCCCGAGCAGCGGCGCAGCCGTGACGATGGTCTCGAGCACCCACAGGCCGCGGCCGAACGACTTCTCGATCGCCTGCGCCTCGTCGGCCGCGCGCGATTCGACCCACCAGGCCGGCTTGTCCCGGTTGGCCAGGATCACGCCGATGAACTGCCCGAAATAGTTGCCCGCGGCGAGCGCCTTGAGCTGGCCTTCCAGGTCGGACCAGGCGAAATCGAAGGTTTCGACCAGGTCGGTGAGCGCTTTCGGCGTCCTGCCGAATCGCCAGTACGCGAACGACTTGTCGAGGATCAGGACCAGCGCGATGACCGCCAGCGCCAGCAGAGGGTAGACCATCGCTCCGCCGAACTGGAGCGTGGTCCAGGCCTCGTGCAGCTCATGCATTTCTCACCTCGATTCAGTTTCATCAGAATGGCTTGCTCAGGCCGGCGTAGAACGCGCGCCGCGGGCCGAACGCCGGCGGGCCGACGCCGATGCCGGTGCCGTCGCGGATTTCGTAAGTCTTGTCGAAAAGGTTGATGATGGCAATCCGCCCGTCGAGCCTGCCCAGTTGCACGGTGTCGAACCGGTAGGTCGCCGCGAGGTTCATCGTGAAGTAGGAGGCCAGGCGGCTGCTGTTGGAGTTCCCCGAATCGGCGGGCGTGGTCCTGAGCCCCGAGCCGAAGATCGCGTCCGCAGTGTAGCGCGCCTTGCCGACCTGGTACGTCATGCCGGCGGTCGCGGAGTAGGTCTGGTCATGGTCCAGGTGCACCCAGTTGGTGGCGATGAAATTCAGTTCATCCGTCCCGGAAACGGCCGTGGCCTGGGACGATACGATGTTCTTGCCCAGCGCGCGGGAATAGCCGAGGTTCACGTAGGCCGTGAGGTTGTCCTTCTTGTAGTTCGCGGTGAGTTCGAAGCCCGATACCTTGCCCTTCTCGTAATTGAACGGCGTGAAGATCGGCGCCGGACCGAACTGCCCCTCGTCCAGCAGGTCGTTCACTTTCTTGTAATAGGCGTCGAAGCCGAGAGTGAACGCCGGCGTCAGGCGGTGGGTCGCGCCGATGTCGAAATAGTGCATGCGTTCGGGTTGCACCGGATCGTTCGGGACGCCGGCCGGCGCGGCGGCCGAGGTGTTCGCGAACAGGGCGAGCGACTGCGGGGAGACCAGTTCGGTCGGCGGCGGCGTGAAGTAGCGCGCGTAAGACGCGTGCAATGCCGTCTGCGGTGTCAATTGGTAGACGCTGCCCAGCCGCGGGCTCAATTGTTGCGCCGTCACGAACGCATCCATGCGATCCCAGCGCAGTCCGTAGTTCACCGTGAGCTTGCTGGTGGCCTTCCATTCGTCCTGCAGGTAGATCCCGAACAGGTGATTTCCGCCCTTCGGGTTGTTGTCCTGGATCGTGACGATGCTGTTGCTGGCGTCGAACACCGTAGCCGTGTTGTTGCTCACGACCGCTTCGTTGCTGAAGAAAATACCGCTGCGCAAAGTGTGCCGCTCGTTCAACCGGTAGCTCGCGTCGCCCTGCGCGCCCGTGGCCGTGTCGCTCTTGAACAGCTCCGAGGCATTGCCGAGAAACACGAGGTCGCCGTTCTGGTCCGGCGTGAAATGCAGGCTCGTGTAGCGCCTGAACAGGGCCAGCTGGTAGTCGATGCTGTCGCCGAGCGTGCTCTGCAGCGCGAGGATGCCGTAGCGGTTGACCTCGCGCTGGTTCTCGTTCAGATCGCCGGAGTCGAATGTCGTGCTCCCATTCAGCGTCGTGAACCCGGTCGTCGGATCGGGCTGGTTGCCGGCCACGGTCGGGATCTGGAAGCGGCCCTGGTAGGTGCCGAACATCAGGCTGATGCGCGTATCCGCGCTCGGCAGCATGGACAGGTATCCGAAGCCCTTGGCTTGCTTGGTCAAGTCGTGGAGCGCGTTGACGTTCCCGGTCGGGTTCTCCAGGCCGAGCTCGTTGCGCATCAGCGAGCCGGTCAGATAGTAGTTCACGGGCCCGTTTCCGCCGCTCAGTTCCACCGAGGGATTGATCGTGCCGTGGCTGCCGCCGTAGATCCCGGCGCGCCCGCCCTCCTGGTAGGCGCTCTTCGTTTCGATCTCGACGACACCGGCGGTGCGGTAGCCGTATTGCGCGGGTAACGCTCCCGTGAGCAGGTCGATGCGGCTCGCGAACCTTGTATCGAGCGCCGAGCCGAATCCGGTGATGCCTTCGGGCAGGATCACCCCGTTGATCCGGTACTGGATATTGGCGTGATCGCCGCGGATGTGGAGCTGTCCGAAGTTGTCATTGGCCACGCCGGGCGCGCGGAGCAGCACTTCATTGAAGGCCGTGTTGTCGCCCTGGGGCAGGGCATCGATGTCGCCCTGCTGGAACGTGTACTGGCTGCTGCCGGTTTTCGGCGAGAGGCTGTTGCGCGCCCGGTCCAGCCGGGCCGCGGAGACTTTCACATCGAGAGGTTCCGCCGAGGCGAGCACGAGCGCCGCCGTAGCGCCCGCGCCGCTGGATACGCGGACGACCGCCGTCGCGGCCTGAAAGCCGGACTTCTCCGCACTCAGGCTGTAGGCGCCCGGCGCGATGGCCTCGAAAGCGAATCTTCCGTCATCGCCGCTTGTTCGCCGGCCGGCTTCGACGCCCCCGGACGTCTTCAGCACCACGCTGGCGCCGGCAAGCGGCCGATTCAGCGCGTCCGTGACCATCCCCTCGACGGCGCCGTTGGCCGGTTGAGCGTACAAGCTGCCACTTGCGCTGACCAGCATCAGCGCCCCTGCAATCATCGACAGTACGAATCTCATGATGTCCCCGCAATCAGTCGGCGCCGACGGCGTCCATCAGGACGCGCCACGCGACACACATGAATGAAACGCGCGCCGCGTGCAGCGGCGCGCATGGACGCTTGGAGCTAGAGGACTGCCGGGGGGGCCTGGCTGCGGTACGCGAGCGGGGCGGCAACCCCGGCAAGTCCGCGCATGCCATGCGTGATCGGGCCAAAGGCCAAGGCGGTCTCGACCGCCAGCGAAGGCGAACCGTCGATGCATACTGCCGCCGCACCGATCGCATAGCAATTCGCGTCCGGCGAATCCTTGTCGCCCGGAGCCTTCGGAACATGCTTGCCAGGGACGTGAACAAAATGGCCCTTGGCGTCGACGTGCTGCAGCGGGTGCAGCAGCGCCGACTGCCAGACGGCGACCAGCGCCAGCGCCAGCAGGATCCGGAACGCGCGCGTCGACGTCATGCCGGGCATTATCGCCTCAACGGCGCGGCACCCGCAACTTCAGGCGAGGCACTCTTCGAGCCCGGCGAGGAACAGGTCCTTCGGCAGCTTCCTGCCGATGAACACCATCGTCGATTGTTTTTTATCCTTGCCCCAGGGCTTGCCCATGTCGCCGCCCATCATCATGTGCACGCCCTGGAACACCACGCGCTGCGGCTTGCCCTTCATCCAGAGCACGCCCTTGTAGCGCAGCAGGTCCGGGCCGTAGACCTGGATCATGCCGGAGAGGAACTGCTCCAGCTTGTCGCCGTTGAACGGCTTGTCGGAGCGGAACACGAAGGACTGGACCTCGTCGGAGTGGTCGTGGTGCGTGTCGGCGAGGAATTCCGGGTCGAGTTCGAGGATCGCGTTCAGGTTGAAGCCGCGGATGTCGAGGATCTCGTCGATCGGCGTATTGCCGAAGTGCACTTTCTTCAGCGGCGCGCGCGGGTTCATGCGGCGGATCCGCTCGGAAAGCGTTTTTACTTCATCGTCGGAAACCAGGTCCGACTTCGAAAGCAGGATCTTGTCCGCGAAGCCGACCTGCTGCTGCGCCTCGGTGAACTGGTCCAGCTGCCCCGCCGCGTGCTTGGCGTCCACCACCGTGAGGATGGAATCGAGCAGGTAGTAGGCGCCGATGTCCTCGTCGGTGAAGAAGGTCTGCGCCACCGGCCCGGGGTCGGCCATGCCGGTGGTCTCGATGATCACGCGGTCGAACTTGAGCGAGCCGCTCGCGCGCCGCTCCTTCAGGCTGCCGAGGATCTTGATCAGGTCGCCGCGCACGGTGCAGCAGATGCAGCCGTTGTTCATCTCGACGATGCTTTCGTCCGTCTTCTCGATGATCTCGCTGTCGACGCCGACCTCGCCGAACTCGTTCTCGATCACGGCGATCTTGCCGCCGTGCTCCTCGTTCAGGATGCGATTGAGCAGCGTGGTCTTGCCCGCGCCGAGAAACCCGGTCAGGATCGTGACCGGCACCATCTGGCTCTGTTCCATAGGGGCGCGATTCTACCCCCGCTTCCGCCCCTGCCGCCCTTGCGACGGACTCAGGTATTGTCCAGCACGAAACGGTAGACGAGGCGGTCCGGGCGCAGGTCCTTGGACACGTAGTAGGTCTCGCCGACGCGGAACACGTGCCGGCACCAGTTCTCGTCGACGCCGCCCGCGGTCAGCTCCAGGCACAGCTTGCCCTTCTTCGTCACGTACCACTTGCCGGCGCCCCGCATGGTCGCCTGGCCGTCCTTGCGCCGGCCGCTGGCCCGCATGGCGTTGTTTTTGCCCAGCACCATCACCAGGAACCAGTCCTGGTTCTCCTTGTGCATGACCTTGCCCGCCATCGCCTTCTTCAGCTCCGCGCCCGTCAACCGCTCGGGGTTCTGCGCGAGCACGTCGCGCAGCCGCGGCCGGTCGTCGATGCGCTCGTCGCCTTTGACGGCCCGCGCCTCGCCTTTGACGGCCCGCGCCTCGCTGGCGAGCCGGCTCGCGGCGCCGCTGTCGAGATTCACCGCGCCGTAGCGCGCCACGGCGGACATCGCATACTGGCGCTGCGAGACGAATTCGTTCAGCAGCAGCGCGTCCGTGGGGCTGCGTACCTCCCTTGAATAAGCTACGCGCTTGCCGTTGCGATCGAGGAACACCAGCACAGGCGCCCAGGAAACGTGCACTTGGTCGATGACCTCGCGCTCGGCCGGGGTGGGCGCGTAGATGTCGATGTTGACCACCACGTAGTTGGGCCGCCACTTGTTGCGCACCGCGTCGCTGTTCAGGATGGCGCGCGCTTCGACGCACGGCGGGCAGTACTCGGACATGCCGAAGTACAGCAGTACGTGCTTGTCGGGCTGCGCATTGACGCGCTCCAGCGCCTTCGCGACGGTCGGCGCCTCGTCGTAGCCGACCAGGAAAGTGTAGGCCTGCGCGAGCGGCGAGAGCGCCGACAGCAGCAGCGCAACGGCTAGGTTTCGAAGTTGCATGGTCCTCCCCGGGTTCAACTGCGCAGCAGGAGCATTCCCTTGAGGTAATCGCCCTCGGGAAATTGTAGCGCCACCGGGTGGTCCGCCGCCGCGCCGAAGCGCTCGATGATCTTGGCGTCGACGCCCGCGTCCGCGGCGGCGCCGGCGACGATCGACTGGAACAGTTCCGCCGGCACGCCGCCCGAGCAGGAGAACGTGGCCAGCAGCCCGCCCGGTTTCAGCAGCTTGAGGGCCAGCAGGTTGATGTCCTTGTAGGCGCGCGCGGCGTTCTTCGCCTGCGCCGCGGTGGGCGCGAACTTGGGCGGGTCGAGGACGATCAGGTCGCTGGCCGCGCCCTTGTCGCGCAGCAGGCGCAGGTGCTTGAACACGTCGCCCTGCAGGAATTCGATCCTGGCCGCGTCCAGCGAGTTGGCCGCGAGATTGTCCCTGGCGACTTCCAGCGCGGCGGCGGAACTGTCCAGCGACAGCACGCTCTTCGCCCCGCCCGCCAGCGCGGCGATGGAAAAGCCGCCGGTGTAGCAGAACGCGTCGAGCACCTCGCGGCCGGCGGCAAGCGCGCGCACGCGCTGCCGGTTGTCGCGCTGGTCGAGGAAGAAGCCGGTCTTCTGCCCGGCCTCGACGTCGACGCGGAAATTCAGGCCGTGCTCGATGATCGGACAGCGCTTCGCCTCGCGGTTGCCGCGCGCGAAACCCGTTCTTGGTTGCAGGCCTTCCAACGCGCGCACTTCAGCATCGGAACGCTCGTAGATCGCCTCGCAGCCGGTCGCCTCCACGAGCGCGTCGAGGATCGCCTCGCGCCAGTGCTCGGCGCCGGCGGACAGGAACTGCGCCACCAGCACGTCGGCGTAGCGGTCCACGACCAGGCCCGGCAGGCCGTCCGACTCGCCATGCACCAGGCGCAGCGCATTCGTGTGGCGGGAGGCAGGCAGGGAAGCGCGCAGCGCAACCGCTTGACGGATTTTCTCCTTGAAGAACTTTCCGTCGATGAACACGGAACAATCAAAACTCCAGACCCTCGCGCAGATCTGCGATTGCGGGCTCCAGGCGGCGACCGCGACCGGCTGGCCGGCGGACTTGACGAGCACGGTCTCGCCGCTCGCGGGCTCGCCGTCCACCCGCTCCACCGCGCCGGAAAAAATCCACGGGTGGCGGCGCTTGACCGACTTGTCGCGCCCGGCCTTCAGGTGGAGGGATTTCATGCCCGCGTTTGCTACTTCTTCCGCGCGCGCGGGTGGGCCGCGTCGTAGATCTTGGCGAGCGCCTGGAAATCGAGGTGCGTGTAGACCTGCGTGGTCGAAATGCTGGCGTGTCCCAGCATCTCCTGCACCGCGCGCAGGTCCTGCGAGGACTGCAGCACGTGGCTGGCGAAGGAGTGGCGCAGCATGTGCGGGTGCACCGCGGCGCCGAGGCCCCGGCGTTTCGCCCAGGCGCGCAGGCGCGCCTGCACCGTCCCCGGCGCGATGCGCTTGCCGCGCGCGCCGACGAACAGCGCGCGCTCCGCGGGCGCCGCCAGCTGCGCGCGCGCCTTGAGCCAGGCGCGCAGCGCGTCGCGCGCGCGGCTGCCGACCGGCACGCTGCGGGTCTTGGAGCCCTTGCCGGTCACCGTGACTTCACCCTGCCTGAGGTCCAGCCTGCCGTCTTCGGCATCCAGCGCCACGATCTCGCCGAGCCGCAGGCCCGAGGAGTAGAGCAGCTCGAACATCGCGCGGTCACGCAGGGCTTCGGGCGCATCGACGGCAGGCGCTTCCAGCAACTGCTGCACCTGCTCTACCGACAACGCCTTCGGCAGCAGGCGCGGCGACTTGGGCGCGCGCACGCCCTGCGCCGGGTTCGCCGCGAAGCCGCGATGGCGCGCGAGCCAGCCGAACAGCCCGCGCCAGGCCGAGAGCGTCAGCGCGAGCGTGCGGCCCGACAGGCCGCCGGCGTGCAGCCGCGCGACGAAACGCCGCACCTGCTGCGATTCGAGATCGCGCAACGCCGTGTTTTCCTTCAGGCGGAACAGCAGGCCGATCGCGTGCGAGTAGTTCGCCAGCGTATGGCGGGACAGCCTCCTCTGGTGCTCGAGGGACTCGAGCCAGGCTTTGCCCAGCTCCTCATCTTTCACGGTTTCGCAGCGACCGCGCCCGCGGCGAGCTCGCCGATGCGGCGCAGGTAGAGCGTGCCCATCTCGGCGAAGAAGCGCTGCGGGTCCTCGCTGCCGAGCGCGAGCAGGCCGACGGTGCGCGTCTGCCCGAGCGGGACCAGCGCGATCGAGCGCAGGTGGTCCGCGGCCTCGCCGAACCAGCCGAGGAACGGGCTGTCCGCCGCCGCGCCGCATTGCGGAGCGCCCATGGTCTCGACCTTGTCGCGGAGCTCCGCCGGGACTTCATCGCCGGCCCAGAGCTTGAGCGCCACGTGGGGCACCGCGAAATCCTCGCGCAAATGGAACTGCAGCGCCTGCGCCACCGCCGCGGCGTCCTTCGCGCCGACCAGCGCGAGCGCGAGCCGGTGCACCTTCTCGCCGATGGCGTCGTTGTCCTCGCCGAAGCGCAGGAATTCGGCGAGTTTCGCCTCCAGCAGCCGCACCTTCTCGCGCAGGGACAGGATCTGGCGCTCGGTGAGCGGGATCGCGCGGCCGCCGTGCGGATGCGGCACGTAGATGGTCTCCAGCAGCTGCGGGTTCTGGTCGAAGAACTGCGGGTTGGCCTTGAGGAACTTCGCGACGTCGTTTGCGTCCATGGGAGCCTTTTTAGAGTTCGATCTCGCCTTCGAACACGTTCCTGGCGGGGCCCTTCATCCAGACGGCATTGTCGCCGCCCGCCCAAGACACGGTCAACGTGCCGCCGCGCGCCTCGACCGCGACCGGCGAGTCGAGCAGGCCGCGCAGGATGCCTGCGACCGCGGCCGCGCAGGCGCCCGTGCCGCAGGCGAGCGTCTCGCCCGCGCCGCGCTCCCAGACGCGCAGCGCGACGCGGCGGCGGTCGAGCACCTGCAGGTAGCCCGCGTTGACGCGGTTCGGGAAGCGCGGGTGATGCTCCAGCTTCGGCCCTTGCGTCGTCACGGGCGCCTTTTCGACGTCCGGCACCACCTGGACCGCGTGGGGATTGCCCATCGAGAGTATCGAGAGCTCCACTTTTTCGTCCCCCAGGGAAAGACTCTGGAGCAAGGGCGATTCAAAAGCCGGCGGCCCCATGTCCACGCTCACCTCGCCGTCGTCCTCCAGGCGCGGGGCGATGACGCCGCCCAGCGTTTCCACCCGGATCTCGCGTTTCCGCGTCAGGCCGCGCGCGTGCACGAACTTCACGAAGCAGCGCGCGCCGTTGCCGCACTGCTCGACCTCGCCGCCGTCGGCGTTGAAGATGCGGTAGCGGAAGTCGGCGTCCGGCCGGCGCGGCTTTTCCACGACCAGGATTTGATCGGCACCGACGCCGAAATGCCGATCCGCGATTTTCCTGATTTGTGAAGCATTCAAAGTGAAAGGCAAGACAGAACAATCGAAAACAATGAAGTCGTTGCCCGCCCCTTCCATCTTCGTGAACTTCATCGCAGCTCCCTCATCGGAGACCTGCATGGCGCGCGAGGCGCTCCTGGACGAGCCGGCTCACGTCCAGGGCGAGCGCCAGCACGCGCCGGCCCTGCTCGCCGCTCACCAGCGGCGCGGCGCGCTCGCGCACCGCGCGCAGGAAGTCCCCGGCCTGGGCGCGCAGCTCGTCCACGCGCTCGAAGCCGCGCTCGACCGCCTCGATGCCGGGACCGCCGGCCGCCGCGGCGCTTTTGCGCACATGGCGCAGCTTCTGGCCCTTCAAATCCGCCGACACGTAGCCGTCGTGCCGGAACACGCGCAGCTTGCGCACCGGCTCCTGGCTGACGCGGCTCGCGGACAGGCTGGCGATGGCGCCGTCGGCGAACTCGATGCGCACGTTGGCGATGTCGACGGCGTCGGTGAGCACGCGAAAGCCGCTCGCGCTCAGCTGCTCGACCGGCGCGCGCGCGAGCGCGAGCGCGAGGTCGAGGTCGTGGATCATGAGGTCGAGGACCACGTCCACCTCGGTGCCGCGCGGCGTGAAGGGCGCGAGGCGCTCGATGTCGATGAACAGCGGCCGCGCCGCGTCGGCGGCGAGCGCCTGGAACGCGGGATTGAAGCGCTGCAGGTGGCCGACCTGCAGCACCAGGCCCTTCTGCTTCGCCAGCGCGAGCAGCGCGTCGGCTTCCGCGAGCGTGGGCGCGAGCGGCTTCTCCACGAGCACGTGCACGCCCGCCTCCAGGCAGGCGCGCGCGACCTCGAAATGCCGGTCGGTCGGCACGGCGACGCAGGCCGCGTCGATCCGTGGCAGCAGCTCGCGGTAGTCGGCGACATGCGCGCAGCCGAGCGCCTCGCCGACCTCGGCCCCCCGCGCGGCGCTCGCGTCGGCGACCGCCACCAGCTCGGCCTGCTCCAGGGCGGCGAACTTCTCGGCATGGAACTTCCCCATGTAGCCGACGCCGAGGACCGCGACGCGCGTTTTCCGCATCAGTAGAAGCGCGCCTCGCCGGGCGGGCGCGTCTTGAAGCGCTTGTGCATCCAGAGGTACTGCTCGGGCATCTCCAGCACGCGGCGCTCGATGTATTCGTTCATGCGGCGGGTGTCGGCGCGCAGGTCATCGGTCGGAAAATTCTCCCACGGCGGCTCGAGGGCCAGCACGTAGCCCTCGCCCGCGCCGAGCATGCGGGTCACGCAGGGCAGCACCCGGGCGCCCGCGAGCCGCGCGATGCGCGACAGCCCCGGCATGGTGGCCGCCGGCACGCCGAAGAACGGCACGAACAGCGCGCCGCGCGGGCCGTAGTCCTGGTCGGGCAGGTAGTAGAACGGCCAGCCCTTGCGGATCCACGGCAGGCCGGCGCGCACGCCTTCCTGGCGCGAGATCTGCTGCAGGTTGCCGAAGCGGCCGCGGCCGCGGCGCAGCCAGTCGCCGAGCACCGGGTCCTTGGGATTGGCGTAGATGCCGGCGATCCGCGTCTCGCAGACCAGGCGCATCAGGCCCGCGTCCAGCCCGGCGAAGTGCGGCACCAGCAGCAGCACGGGCTTTCCCTCCAGCGCGCGCAGGTGCTCCAGGCCCTCGATGCGCACGAGGCGCTCGACGCGCTCGCGCGAGCCGTGCCACAGCACGGCGCGGTCGACGAAGCTGCGGCAGAAGGCGCGGAAATGCGCGCGCGCGAGCGCCTCGCGCCGGTCCGGCGCCATCTCCGGAAAGCACTTCGCGAGATTGATGCGCGTCACCTCGCGCCGCTCGCGGATCAGCCAGAACGCGGCGATGCCCATGGCGTCGCCGATCAGCGCCAGCACGCGCAGCGGCAGGAAATGCGCGAGCCAGAACAACGCGATGAGGACGCGGCTCACGGTGCGGGCGGCGCTCCCGCGGGCCTCTTGTAGCGGTTGTAGCCCCACAGGTACTGGCCGGGACACTCGCGCACCAGGGCCTCGATCGCCCGGTTCAGCCGGCGCGCGCCCGATTCGCCCGGCCGCGCCGCCGGCAGCGGCCGGATGTGCACCGCGTAGCCCGCGCCGCGCGGCAGGCGCTCGCCGAACGCGAGCAGGCAGGCGCAGCCCGGCCGCCCGATGAGCCGCCCGCCCAGCGTCATGGTGTAGGCGGGCCGGCCGAAGAATTCGGTCCACTCGCCCTCGCCGGTGCCCGGCACCTGGTCGGGCAGGATGCCGATCGCCTCGCGGCGCGCGAGCGCCGCCATCAGCGCGCGCACGCCGGCCAGGTCGGCGCCCGCGATGCGCACGTTGCCGCCCGCGCGGCCGCGCTCGACGAGGTCCCGCAGCCAGGCCATTTTCGGCGCGCGGTACAGCGCCGTGATCGGAAATTCCTCCGCGGCCGCGCGCGCCGCGATCTCGAAGCAGCCCAGGTGCGGCGTGAAGAACACGATGCCCTTGCCCGCCGCGCGCGCCGCGTCGACGTGCCCGCGGCCCTCGATGCGGCGCACCAGCGCGGCCACCTCGGCGCGCGGGCCGAGCCAGACCTTGGGCAGCTCCGCGACCATGCGCCCGGCGCCGGCGATCGCCGCGCGGCGCGTGGCGCCGTCGTCGAGGCCCGCCGCGGCGAGGTTCTCGCGCAGGTGCCGGCGGTAGGTGGGAGACAGCCCGTAGATCGCCCACCCGAGCGCGCCGCCCGCCGCATGCAGGAACCAGAGGGGAAAACGCGCCGCGAGGCCCATCAGGAAGCGCGACATCTGGTATCCTTGCAGCCCCTTTTTTTGCGGCGTCGAGCAGAGCAGATGAGCGAATTCCTCTTCACTTCCGAGTCGGTTTCCGAGGGCCATCCGGACAAGGTCGCCGACCAGATTTCCGACGCGGTGCTCGACGCGATTCTAAAGCAGGACAGGACCTCGCGCGTCGCCGCGGAGACGCTGGTCAAGGACAATCTGGTCGTGCTCGCGGGCGAGATCACCACCGGCGCGCGCGTCAACTACGACCGGATCGCGCGCCAGACCATCAACCGCATCGGCTACAACGACCCGAAGATCGGCTTCGACACGCACACCTGCACGGTCATCGTCGCCTACGGCGAGCAGTCGCAGGACATCGCGCAGGGCGTCGACGAAGGCAAGGGCCTCGACCTCGACCAGGGCGCCGGCGACCAGGGCCTCATGTTCGGCTACGCCTGCGACGAGACGCCCGGCCTGATGCCGCTGCCCATCTACCTCTCGCACCGGCTGGTGGAGCGCCAGTCCGAAGTGCGCCGCGACGGCCGCCTGCCCTGGCTGCGGCCGGACGCGAAGTCGCAGGTCACCGTCAAGTACGCGAACGGCAAGCCCGACGCGATCGACACCGTGGTGCTCTCCACGCAGCACGGCCCGGACCTGACGCACAAGCAGATCGAGGAAGCGGTGATCGAGCAGGTCATCAAGCCCGTGCTGCCGAAGAACCTGCTCAAGGGCAAGGTCAAGTACCTCGTCAACCCGACCGGCGCCTTCGAAATCGGCGGCCCGAAGGGCGATTGCGGGCTGACCGGCCGCAAGATCATCGTCGACACCTACGGCGGCTCGGCGCCGCACGGCGGCGGCGCGTTCTCCGGCAAGGACCCCTCGAAGGTGGACCGCTCGGCGGCCTACGCGGCG
>DATJYN010000019.1:0-52891 GCA_035499575.1 Burkholderiales bacterium
TCACCGCGCGATGATCGTTGAGTTCGAACTCGGCGCCGATCCCGGGCCGCTCGAGCTTGGCATATTCGGCGTCATTCACCACGATGAACGCGTTTTCGCCGTAGATGTCCCGCAGGTTGCCTTCCTCGAGCGGCGGCCGGCCGAGCAGGCTTACGTCGTCCAGGCCGAGGATGCTGACCGCCTGGTAGGCGCCGCTGCCGAGCTTCGCCAGGCCGGAACCGGAAAAAAGCCCGACGGCATACTTCACGCCATCCATGCTGCGTACCGCGTCGAGCACGTAGTCCGGCATCGGCACCGAATTGGCCGGCGTGTTCACGGCGGGGTCCATGACCCAGATGGAGGCGCCGATGTTCTTGATCGTGGCCGAGGACCGGTCGAGGATCCCGGCGAACATCGAGGTTACCTGGACCATCAGGAACACCGCGAAGGTGACCCCGGTCAGCAGCGCCGAGAACTTGGCGCGGTCGTTGACGAGCAACTTGAAGGCGAGGCGGAGGATGCCGCTGGAGGCGGGTGGCTTCAAGGCCGCGCCTTTGCTGGCTCCTCGCGCCACGGCCGGCCGAGCGCCACGTAAAGCGCGGTCGTGTCCTGCAGCCGCTGGGCGCGCGCCTGCAGCAGGCTGATGCGCGCGAATTCCACCGCCTGCCGCGCGGCGAGCTCCTGCAATTCGCTCGCAAGGCCGCCCTCCCGATTGGCTCGCGCCAGTTCGCTTTGCCGCACGGAAAGGTCGAACGCGGCGCGCTGCGCAGCCTCGGACTGCGCGTCGTTGTCCAGGGCGTGCAGCGAGTCGCCGACCTGGGCGAAGGCGTTCACGACGGTCTGCTTGTATTCCTCGAACGCCTGCTCGTACTGCGCCTTGGCCGCGTCCCGGCCATAGACGCCGGAGAAGCCGGAAAAGACCGGCACGTTCACGGTCGGTCCGACCGACCAGATGCGGTTCGCGGAGTCGTGGAGCGAGGAAGTGGTGGGACCTTGCACGCCCCCCGTGGCTCCCAGCGTCAGGCTCGGAAACAGGGCGGCCGTGGCGATGCCCACCTGCGCGGACGCCGCGTGCAGGCTCGCCTCGGCCGCGAGGATGTCCGGGCGCTGTCGCACCAGTTCGGAAGGCAGGCTGAGCGGTATGTCGGCCGGCAGCTTGATGTCGCCAAAGGCGATCGCGCCCGCCGTCCACTCGGCGGGCGTGCGGCCGGACAGCGAGGCGAGCAGGTCTTCGGCGGCGGCGAGGCGCTGGCGCAAGACCGGCGCGGCGGCTTCGCTGGCTGCGAGCTGCGAACGGGCCGCGACGACGCCGGAGTAGGCCGCCGTGCCCGCCTGCC
This sequence comes from Burkholderiales bacterium, assembly GCA_035499575.1. GTDB lineage: Bacteria > Pseudomonadota > Gammaproteobacteria > Burkholderiales > SG8-39 > RBG-16-66-20. Next base: position 1,317 of record DATJYN010000019.1, read on the forward strand.
ACTGCGCTTCCGCGAGCGCGACCTGGCGCTGCTGCAGGCCGATCAGGTCTTCGGTGGCGCGCAACTGGGCCGCGTAGGCGGACTGCGCGATCGCGGTGTTCACCAGGTTGCCCGTGAGCGTGAGGTAGGCGGAGTCGTGCAGCGCGCGCTGGTAATCGACCTGCGCCGCAAGTTTTTCGACCGTCCTGCGGTTGCCGCCGAAGACGTCGATCGCGTAGCTGATGCCGACGGCCAGCGTGAGCAGGTTGAATATCGAGCCCGGGCCCGCGAGCCCGAGGCGCGCGGGCGTCAAGCGCTGGCGGATCGCGCTCGCGCCGGCGTCGATCTCGGGATAGAACACGCCCTTGCCGGCCTGCAGGCTCGCTTCGCTCGACCGCAGCGCGGCGCTCGCCGCCGCCAGGTTCGGGCTCGCCGCGAGGCCGTTGCGCACGAGCTCGTCAATCTGCTTCGATTCGAATAGCGTCCACCAGTCGGCGATCGGCTGGCCGCCGTGCGCCGGCGCATCGCGCGCATAGCCTGCCGCGGGGGGCAGCTCGGGCCGCTGGAAGTCCGGTCCCACCATGCAGCCAGTGCAGCCCATGCAGGCCGCGAGCGCGAGTATCGCGGCCCGGCGCGCGCTCACCTTGCCTCGGCCCTGGCGGCGATGAACACGTCGACGATCTGTCCCGGGTAGAGCTGCGCCTTGCCCGCGTTCGGGAACGTGAAGATCAGCGGCAGCACGCGCACGTCGACCCGCTCCTGCCGCTGGTTGGAGAGCTGGATCTTCGGCGACAGGTAGGGCTGCATGCGCTCGAACTTGAGCGGAATATGGACGTCGGTGCCGCGGACCGCCATCTCGGCGCGCATCTGGTCCGGTGCAGGCAGGCGGTTGACGAGGATCTCGTCCACGTAGACGCGCACCGCGAGCGCCTTCTGCGGGGTTCCCATGACCAGCACCGGATCGTTGCTCGCCTGCGTGTAGGAGTCGTACGTGCCGAGCGCCGAGACGAAGCTGCCGACGGTGGTGTTGATCGCGAGCACCACGCCGTCGACCGGCGCGCGAATCACGTACTTGGCGAGCAGCGCCTGCGCCGCCTCGGCGGATTTCAGCAGGGCCTTGTACTGGCTTTCCTGGTTGCGGACGTCGAAGCTCCACGCGCCGGCCTTCGTCAGCTCGTATTGCCGCTGCGCGAGCGCGAGGCTGGCCTCGGCCGTGCGCGCGGTGTTCAGCGCCGTGTCCAGGGCGTCGCGGCTCACCGATCCGGGGTCGATCTCGAAAGAGCGTTTCTGCTTCTCGTACTGGTCGTGCGCCGTCCTGAGCGCTGCCGCGGCGGCCGCGACCTGCGCCTCGGCGATGCGCAGGTTCTCGCGGCGCGGCTGCGCCTTCAGCTCCTGCAGCAGCGCCAGCGCGGCGGCGGCCTGCTCTTCGAGCTGGCGGGCGGTGGCGCCCTGCACGCGGTCGTCGAGCGCCAGCAGCGGCGCGCCCGCGGCGACCTGGTCTCCTTCCTTGACGAAAATGCGCAGCACCGGCGCCGCGACTTCCGGAAACAGGTTGATGTTGGAGCCCGAACCCTGCTCGCTCTCCACGATGCCGTTTGCGTAGATGCCCTGCGGAAACGGGTTGGCCGCGGGATTGAACGCCGGCGGCTGCGCCTTCTTCGGCAGGCCGTAGTAGATCGCGCTGCCGATGCCGGCAAGGGCGCCGAGGACCGCGGCGGCGAACAGCAGCCTGTGCTTCAAGCCGCGCCTTTCGTGAATCCCACGATCCTGCCGTCTTCCATGTTCATGATCCGGTGCGCATAGTCGAGGATCCGCGCATCGTGCGTGACGATGATGATGCAGCGGTCCGCATTGAGGATCTTTTCGCGGACGAAGGAAAGGATGCGCCGGCCGGTATCGCCGTCGAGGGACGCCGTCGGCTCGTCGAAGATCAGGATCTGGGGCTGGCTGACCATGGCGCGGGCGATGGCGACGCGCTGCTGCTCGCCGCCGCTCAGCTTGACGGGCGGGAGTCCCGCCCGGTCCTTGAGGCCGACGATGTCGAGGTACCGCGTGGCCTCGTCGAGCGCCTGGTCCCAATCGACCCGCTTCAGCACCAGGGGAATGGCGACGTTCTCGGCCGTGGTAAGCCGTGGAAACAGGTGGTAGTCCTGGAACACGAAGCCGATCTTTTGCAGCCTGAGGTCGGCCAGCGCATCGCTGTCCAGTGTCCAGATATCCGTGCCGTCGAACGTGACGCTGCCGCGATCCGGCCGCAGGATCCCCGACACGATGCTGAGCAGCGTGGTCTTGCCGCTGCCGGAGGGCCCCACGATGTAGAGCAGTTCGCCGAAGTAGGCGGCGAAGCTCGCGTCGTTGACGGCCACGGTGCGCGCCTCTCCCTCGCCGAATCCCTTGAAAAGACTGTCGGCGGAAATCGCAACCCGGTTCGTCATGGCGCCCATAGCGGGGTGAAGCGAGAACCTATCCGGGCTGGAGCTGCCGCCTTTTGACTTGAGTCAATTTGCGTCCGGACGGAAGCGGCAGGATGCATGCATGCTGTCCCTTGAAGTCTGCCTCGGCTGATGGCGTTGCCGATCTTGCCCGCGGCAGGCTCCGCGGCGCCGGACGAAACGCTGCCCGGCGCGGGCCTGGACCGCGCCCTGCGCGCGGCGATCGCGCGCCAGTGCGGCGGCATTTCGCCCTGGTCGATCTGGATGGCGTATGCGGACTGGGCGGCGCACCTTGCGGCGTCTCCCGGCAAGCAGGCGCAGCTCGCGGCCAAGGCGCTGCGCAAGCTGAACCGCCTGGCGCTCTACGCCGGCGCGAGCGGGCTCGGCCGCGCCGGCGCGGCGCCCTGCATCGCGCCGCTGCCGCAGGACCGGCGTTTCAACGATCCCGCCTGGCAGCGCTGGCCGCACAATCTCGTCTACCAGTCGTTCCTGCTGGTGCAGCAGTGGTGGCACAACGCGATGAGCGGCGTGCGCGGCGTCTCGCGCCATCACGAGGAGCTGGCGAATTTCCTGACGCGCCAGTGGCTCGACGTGTTCTCACCGGCCAATTTCCTGTCCACCAATCCGGAGGTCTGGGCGCGCACTGCCGCCACGGGCGGCATGAACCTGGTGCGGGGCTTCAGCAATTGGCTCGAAGACGCCGAGCGCTATGCCGCGGGCAGGCCGGAGCCCGGCATGGAGCGCTTCGTGCCGGGCAAGACGGTTGCCGTGACGCCGGGCAGAGTCGTCTTTCGCAACCAGCTGCTGGAACTGATCCAGTACGCGCCCGCCACGGCGCAGGTGCATCCCGAGCCCGTGCTGATCGTCCCGTCGTGGATCATGAAGTACTACATCCTCGACCTCAGCCCCGGCAATTCGCTGGTGCGCTACCTGGTCGGCGCGGGACACAGCGTGTTCATGATCTCCTGGCGCAATCCCGTCGCCGCCGACCGCGACCTGGGCCTGCAGGACTACCTCGATGCGATCCGCGAGGCGCTGCAGGCTGTCGAAGCCATCGCAACCGGGGCGAAAGTCCACCTTGCCGGCTACTGCATCGGCGGCACCATGGCCGCGATCACCGCTGCGCGCGCTGCCAAGGACGGCAAGCCGGCGCTCGCCAGCCTCACGATGCTTGCCGCGGAACTCGACTACGAAGCGCCCGGCGAGCTCTCGCTGTTCGTCGACGAGAGCCAGATCGCGATGCTGGAGGATCTGATGCAGGACCAGGGATTCCTGGACGGCAGGCAACTCGCCGGCGCGTTCATGATGCTCAATTCCAGGGACCTGCTCTGGTCCAAGCGCACGCGCAACTACCTGCTCGGCGAGCGCGACGCGCCGAGCGACCTGATGGCCTGGAACGCGGACGCCACGCGCCTGCCTGCGCGCATGCACGCCGAGTTCCTGCGCGGCTTCTACCTGAACAACGACCTTGCCGAAGGCCGCTTCCGCGTGCACGGCGAAACGGTCGCGCTGCGGGACATCTCGGTCCCGGTGTTCGCGGTGGCTACCGAGTGGGACCACATCTCGCCATGGCGCTCGGTCTACAAGGCGCACCTCCTGCTCGATACGCAGGTGACCTTCCTCCTCACCAACGGCGGACACAACGCGGGGATCATCAGCGAACCGGGCCGGACGGACAGGCATTTCCGCACGGCCACCCGCGAACGGAACGCACCCTACGTCGCGCCGGAGACTTGGCGCGAGCTGGCGGCGCCGGGCGACGGTTCGTGGTGGCCGGCATGGCAGGCCTGGCTCGCTGAGAGGTCGGGCGCTCCGGGCGCACCGCCGCCGATGGGCAATCCGGAACGCGGGCTGGCGCCGCTCGATGACGCGCCCGGCCGCTACGTCACGATTGATTGACGGAAGCCATGGCCGGCGAACATTTTGAGCCTGAACGTTTACCAGGTCGATTCGACGTAATTTCCCGCCGAACGCATCTCCCTAGCGCCGGCGAAACGATCTTGATGTACGTCAATCCGCTGCGCGCCAGGCGCTGCACAATCTTTGCTCGATTCATCCCCAGGAGAACTTTCATGAACAGGAAAATACTCGCCGTGTCGCTCGCCTTCGTTTTCGGCGGCGCGCTGCTGCCGGCCGCCGTACGGGCGGAGAAATCCGAAAATGACGCGAAGGCCGCCGAATTCCAGGCGAAGGTCCACGCGGAAGTGCCGAAGGTCGTTGCCGAATTCAGGAAAGCGGATCCGTCGATGGAGCGCTTCTTCAAGGATAGCGCCGGCTACGCCGTATTCCCGAGGGTGGGCAAGATCGGATTCATCGTCGGTGGCGGGCACGGTGGCGGCGAGGTCTTCGAGAAGGGCAAGCTGATCGGGACGGCCTCGATCTCGCTCGGCACGATCGGCCTGCAGGCCGGCGCCCAGGAGTTCAGGGAAATCCTGTTCTTCAAGGATGCGGCGGCGCTCGAGCGCTTCAAGCAGAACAACTTCGAGTTCGCGGCGAACGCTTCGGCGGTCGTCGTCAAGGCCGGCGCCGGGGGCACCGCGGACTACAACGCGGGCGCTGCGGCATTTGCCAAGCCGATCGGCGGCGCCATGGCCGAGGCGTCGCTAGGCGCGCAGAAGTTCAGCTTCCAGGCAGCAAGCGCGCCGGCGAAGAAGTAGGCGAATGCTTCCGCGAATGGCCGCTCCGGCCGGAGCGGCCATTCACCGCTTGCCGCGTCCCCGCGCCGGCACCAGCAGCACCGGCAAGGGACTGTAGCGCACCACCAGCTCGGCGTCGCTGCCCATCAGCGCGCGCTGCAGCCCGCGCCGGCCGTGCGTGCCGATCACGATCAGGTCTGCATGCCAGCGCCGCGCCTGCGCAATGATCGCATCGGCGACGCGGCCGCCGAATTCTTCGACCAGCGCGGTATCGAAACGCACGCCCTTGGCCTTGCTGCGCGCGTCGCGTTCGACGCGGGCGAGCGTCTTGCGGCCGCCGCTCTTCATCGCGTCCAGCAGCGGCCCCACGTTGACGCCGACCTCGGGAGCGGCAAACGCGGCGTATTCCTCCACCACGTGCAGCAGCCGCAACCGGGCGCGCATCTGTTTTGCGATCTTGATCGCCTCCTGCATTCCTTTGGCCGAAGTCGTGCTGCCGTCAACCGGTACCAGGATCCGCTTGTATGCCATCGCATGCCTCCGTGAAATTTTCACCAGAATATCCCGGCGGCGGGGGTCGCGGTTGATGCAGGTCAATCGTGCAATTCGGGGTTGCGGGAGCATGCCGCCATAGATCATTGAAAGGAAAACGTTCTTGCCGAAGACGCTGTTCGGTTACATCTGGCAGGTCAGCGCACGCCACCAGTTCGGCCTCGCCTTCCTGTCGGTGGTGGTTTTCCTGCTGAGCGCCGTGCCGCTCGAGCTGCAGCGGCGCGTCGTCAATGACGCCATCGGGCGCGGCGCGACGAGCGCCGTGCTGTGGCTCGCGGCGGCCTATATCCTGTTCGCGCTCGCCGAGGGGAGCATCAAGCTCTGCCTGAATGTATACCGCGCCTGGGTCAGCGAGGCCGCGGTGCGCGAACTGCGCCACGGCATCGGCGCTCTGGCGGGCGGCGTCGCGCTCGCGGAGGACCGCGCGCTCGCCGAAGGCGTCGAGATCTCGATGATCCTGTCGGAAGCCGAGCCGATCGGCGGCTTCGCGGGCATCAGCTTCTCCGAGCCGCTGCTGCAGGGAGGGATCCTGCTGAGCGTGTTCGGCTACCTCGCCTGGCTGCAGCCCTGGATGGCGCTGCTCAGCCTCGCCGTGCTGTCGCCCCAGTTCGTCTTCGTGCCGCTCATCCAGCGCGCGATCAGCCGGCGCGCCGAGGCGCGCATCCGCACGCTGCGCGAGGTGAGCGGCGAGGTGGCGGGCGCCGCGGACGGCGGCCTTGCCGCCAGCGGCGAGCAGAGGAACCTCGTCAACCGCGTGTTCCGCATCAACATGGGCATCTTCAAGCTGAAGTTCACGATGAATTTCCTCATGAACCTGATGCACCACCTGGGCGTCGCGGCGGTGCTGGGCGTGGGCGGCTGGCTCGCGATTCGGGGGCGGATCGAGGTCGGCACGGTGGTGGCCTTCGTTTCCGGCCTCGCCAAGGTCAACGACCCCTGGGGAGACATCGTCAACTGGTACCGCGAGATGGTGGTGGTGCGCGTGCGCTACCGCCTGGTGGCCGAGGCGATGCAGTGGCTCTCGCGTCGCGAGGAGCCCGCCTGATGCGTCCCTTTGATCTGGGTCAACGTGCGCCCGCGCGGCCGTGAAAGACTTTGCAAAGGCGGCAGGACCGTCTTTTCATCGAGGAGGTCTGTATGGCGGGCGCAAACGAGCAATTCTTCGAGAACTGGAAACGGCAGGTGGACACCTGCCTGAAGCTGATGGACGCGGTCGTCGAAGCGAGCGCGAAGATGCGGGCGGCGCAGCTTGCCGCGGCGCAGGAGACGCACCGGCGCGTGGCGGAGCTCGAGAAGGCCGTGGCCGAAGCGGGCAGCGCGCAGGAGGTCTGCAGCGCGCAGTGGGACTGGACGCTTGCCACCTGCGAACGCTCGGCGGCCTACTGGCGCAGCCTGTTCGAAGCCATGGCCGAAGCCAACGGCAGGATGGCGCGTTGCGCGCAGGACGGCGTCCAGGTTGCGTCCGCGGGGCAGGCCGGTGAAGTGCCGGCGACCGGCTTCGAAGCGGTCGACAACATCTACCGCGAAATGCTCAAGACTTCGCAGCGCCTGCTCGAGTACACGACGGGTGCAGGCACGGAGCAGCCGAAGAAGGCGGCCTAGGGCCTGCAATTCCAGGCGAGCCCGGGAACCAGCGCAGTGGTGAGCGATCCCGGGCTCACCGAGGCAGCCGCCGCGGCCGCGCTGGCGCTGCACGGGCCGAACCGGCTGGAGGCCGAGCGCCGCTCGCCGGCCGTCGTCGAGCTCCTGCGGCGCTTCCGCAACCCGCTGGTGATGCTGCTCGTCGCGGCGGCGGCGGTGTCGGCGGTCACCGGCGACGCTGCCGGGGCGACGATCATCGTGGCGATGATCGCCGTCAGCGTGGTCCTCGATTTCGTGCAGGAGAGGCGCGCCAGCGACGCGATCGAGCGCCTGCGCGCGATGGTGCGCGTGACGGTGCGCGTGCGGCGCGGGGGCGCCGAGCGCGACATCCCGCTCGCCGGGGTCGTGCCGGGCGACGTCGTGCTGCTGGCCGCAGGGGACCTCGTGCCGGGCGACGGCGTGCTGCTCGCTGCGCGCGATCTCTACGTCAACCAGGCGACCCTGACCGGCGAGCCCTATCCGGTGGAGAAGACGGCGACCGGCGCCGATTGCGCGGCGCCCGGCCCGGCCGACGATCCGGGCGCCCTGCTGATGGGCAGCCACGTGCTGAGCGGCACGGCAGAGCTGCGCGTCAGCCGCACCGGCCGCGCGACCGTGCTGGGCGAAACCGCGGGCCTGGTTTCCGCGCGCACCCGTCCCAATCCGCTGGAACTCGGCACGCGCCGCTTCGGCATGCTGATCATGCGGCTCACCCTGTTCATGGTGCTCTTCGTGCTGCTCGCCAACGCGGTGCTCGGCCGGCCGGTGCTCGAATCGTTCATGTTCGCGGTGGCGCTGGCGGTCGGCCTCACGCCGGAATTGCTGCCGGTGATCGTGTCGGTGACGCTGGCGCGCGGCGCGATGCGCCTTGCTGCCGAGGAGGCGATCGTCAAGCAGCCGGCGGCGGTCTACACGCTCGGCGCGATGGACGTGCTCTGCACCGACAAGACCGGCACGCTGACCGAAGGGCGCATCGAACTCGAGCGCTACCTGGACGCGGCGGGGGCCCGGAGCGAGCGGGTACTGATGCTCGCCTGCGTGAACAGCGCCTGCGAATCCGGCCTGCGCAGCCCGCTCGACGAGGCGATCCTGCGCCACGGGCATGCCGACGTCGCGGGATGGCGCAAGGTGGACGAAGTGCCGTTCGATTTCGAGCGCCGGCGGGTCTCGGTGCTGGCCGACGCCCCCGACGGGCGGCGCCTGCTGGTCGTCAAGGGAGCGCCCGAGGAACTGATCGCGCTCTGCGACCGTTGCGAAACCGGCGACGGCGGGCGCATCGAGCCGATGGACGAGGCGGCGCGCGCGCAGGCGCGCGGACGCTTCGAGGCGCTGGGAGAAGAAGGGATGCGCGTGCTGGCGATCTGCTGGCGCGAAGCGGGGCAGGCGCGCGCGGAGGCGAGGGCCACCGACGAGCAGGGGCTGGTGCTCGCCGGCTTCGTCGCCTTCCTAGACCCGCCGCGGGCGGATGCGCGGGAGGCCGTCGACGCGCTGGCGGCGCGCGGCGTCGACCTGAAGATCCTCACGGGGGACAACGAGAGGGTGGCGCGCCACCTGTGCCGCGAACTGGGCATCAGCGTACGCGGCGAATTGCTGGGCAAGGAGATCGCGCGCATGGACGATGACGCGCTGGCGGCGGCGGCCGGGGAGGCGACGCTGTTCTGCCGCGTTTCGCCCGCGCAGAAGACGCGCGTCATCGCCGCGCTGCGGCGGCGCGGACGCGTGGTCGGCTACATCGGCGACGGCGTCAACGACGCGCCCGCGCTGCGCGGCGCGGATGTGGGCATTTCGGTGGACGGCGCGGTCGACGTGGCGAAGGATGCCGCCGACGTGATCCTGATGCGGCACCACCTGATGGTGGTGGTCGCAGGCGTGATCGAGGGGCGGCGCAGCCACGGCAACGTCATGAAATACCTGCGCATGGGCACCAGCTCCAATTTCGGCAACATGTTCAGCATGGCGGGCGCCACGCTGTTCCTGCCCTTCCTGCCCCTGCTGCCGGTGCAGGTGCTGCTGAACAACCTGCTCTACGACCTTTCGGAGGTCGCGCTGCCGTTCGACAGCGTCGAGGATGAGGAACTTTCGAGTCCGCGCGTCTGGAACCTCGACGGCATCCGCCGCTTCATGCTGGTTTTCGGCCCGCTCAGCTCGGTGTTCGACTTCATGATGTTCGGCGTGCTGGTCTGGGCCTTCCAGGCCGGGCCGGAACTGTTCCGCACCGGCTGGTTCATCGAATCGGTGGCGAGCCAGGTGCTGGTGATATTCGCGATCCGCACGCGCCTGCCGGCGCTGGCCGGGCGTCCTCACCCGGCGCTAATCGCCGCGGCCCTGGCGGTCGTGGCCGCGGCCCTGGCGATCCCCTTCTCGCCGGCGGCGGCCTGGCTGGGTTTTGTGGCGCCGCCCGGCAGCCTGCTGGCGGCCGTGGCCGGGCTGGTCGCGGCATACCTGCTTCTGGTCGAAGTCCTCAAGCGCCGGTTGATCTGAGTCAAGGGCGCGGCGGGATGCGCCGTTACACTGGGCAGGTGAGCGATCCCGGCTTCGATATCGAACGGGCAAAGCTGCTGATCAATGAGATCTCAGTGAATCTCGCCCGCCTGCCCGCGGACAGCGCGCGCCATGCGGAACTGCGCGCGGAGGTGGACGCCTTGAAGGCAATTCTCGAGCGGCCCGGCGCGCCCCACGCGCAGGTCAGGGATCGCTTGAAGTCGGTTCGTGGATTGATTGACGCGGCCGCCGCGGAACTGCGCGCCGACGGCGTGCGCGCCGGCATCCTGGCAAAGGAAATCGGCCGGATGCTCGGCCTGGACTGAGCTCAGTTCTCGATCAGGCGCTGCAGGCCGGGAATGTCGAGGATCCGCACGTGCTTCTGCTGCACCTCGATCAGGCGATCGGCCTGGAAACGCGAGAACAGGCGGCTCACGGTTTCCAGCTTCAGGCCCAGGTAGCTGCCGATTTCCTCGCGCGTCATGCGCAGGTGGAAATCGGAAGCCGAATAGCCGCGCGCCGTGAAGCGGCGCGAAAGGTTGAGCAGGAACGCCGCCAGGCGCTCCTCGGCGCTCATCGAGCCCAGCAGCATCATCACGCCGTGGTCGCGCACGATCTCGCGCGACAGCACGCTGTGCAGGTTGCGCTGGATCGCCGGAACCTCGCGCCCGAGTTCCTCGATCATCGCGAAGGGCAGCACGCAGGCCTCGCTGTCCTCCAGGGCGATGGCGCTGCCGTTGTAGATGCCGCTGCCGATGCCGTCCAGGCCGAGCAGCTCGCCGCCCATCTGGAAGCCGGTCACCTGTTCGCGGCCGTCGGCGTTCAGCACCGTGGTCTTCAGGAAGCCGCTGCGGATCGCGTACAGCGCGGCAAACGGGTCGCCCGCCTTGAACAGGCTGTCGCCGCGCTTCAGGCGCCGGCGCGCGAACACCACCTGCTCGACGCGCGCCATGTCCTCATTGCCGATGCGCATCGGCAGGCATAGCTCTCGCAGGTTGCAGTTGGAGCAGTTGGTTTCGTGTTTCCGTGGCGCGGGCTGGGGGAAGATCCGGGTGACGGTTGCGGTCTGCATGGCTGCCTCCTGATCGATGGAGACAGTTTGTCGCCCGGCTGAGCGCGCGGATATCGGCGCTCGCTGATTCTGTGGGTAGGAATCGTCCTAGTGCAATGCGCTATTCGGGCTTCCGGGCGCTGTGGAGATCCCAGGCCGCCAGCGCGGCCACGACCAGGCCCACTGATATCGCGTTCAGCGTTGCAGCGCGTTCTCCGGAAAACCCCAGCGCATACGGGGAGAGCACCAGCCAGCCGCCGAACACGATATTGACGATCTCGTTGCCCAGGTCCGTCAGGCGCCAGGCGGAAATGATGCAGAAGATGACCAGGCCGAAGCCCGCGCCGAACGCATTTGCCGCCGCCGCCGGGTCGAGGTCGTAGCCGAGCACGGAGGGAGACGCGACCAGCCACGCACCCGCCAATCCGATGACCACATCACGCCAATGCGCTCGCGGTTCCATGGCGACATGCTCCATGCCCGCAGTGTCGCCCGCGCCGGGGCCAAGGTATTGATGCAGGTCAACCCGGCTACGCGAGCTTGTTTTCGACCGCGTAGCGCACCAGTTCCGCGGTGCTTTGCATGCCCATCTTTTCGAGGATGCGGGTCTTGTGGGTGCTGACGGTTTTGACAGACAGGTGCAGCCGCTCGGCGATATCGGTGGGCCCGAGGCCGTCGACGAGCAGGCGGAACACTTCGAACTCGCGGTCCGACAGGCGGCCGTGCGGCGCGGCCGCGCCGTCGCGCGCGCCGCCCTGGGCCGCGACCAGCAGGGCCGCGGCGGCTTCGCTGATGTGCACGCCGCCGGCCGCGATCTTGCGGATCGCATTGACCAGCTGCGCCGAGGCGCTGTCCTTGGTCAGGTAGCCCGAGGCCCCGGCCTTCAGGGCACGCGCCGCGTATTGCGCCTCGCCGTGCATCGACAGCACCAGCACCCGCAGCCGCGGTTTTTCCAGCTTCACGCGCTTGATCAGTTCCAGCCCGGCGATGCCCGGCATGGACATGTCGAGCACGGCGAGGTCGTAGTCGTTCGCCTTCACCAGCGCCAGCGCCTCGTCGCCGGTGGCGGCCTCGCCGTCGATGCGGACGTCGCCGGTGGCGGCGAGCAGCTGGCGCAGGCCTTCGCGCACCAGCGTGTGGTCGTCCGCCATCAGCACGCGGATCATGCGGCCGGCCCCGTCGGCAGCCTCGGTATGCGCACCAGCACGCGCGTGCCGCCGCGCGGCGCCGCGCCGATTTCCACCGCGCCGCCGAGATAGCGCACGCGCTCGCGCATGCCCTTCAGCCCGAGCGAGCGGGAGCGCGCGAAGTCCGTGTCCCCGATCCCGCGGCCGTCGTCCTCCACCTCGAGCTCCAGCATGTTGCCGCCCGTGCCGAGGACGACCCACGCATTCTTCGCGCGCGCGTGGCGCGCGATGTTGGTGAGCGACTCCTGCAGGACGCGGTATGCCGTGGTCGCCACCGAGGGATCGACGTTTTCGAGCTCGCCGTCGCCCGGCGCCTTCAGGTTGCAGGCGATGCCGGAGTGCTTCGTGAACTCCTCGACCAGCCAGGCGGCGGCGTCGCGCAGGCCGAGGTCGTCGAGCATCAGCGGCCGCAGCTCGGAGGAGATGCGCCGCATCGAATTCACCGTGCGGTCGAGCGTGGCGTCCATGTGGGCGGCTTTCGCGGCCAATTCCGCGCCCCCGGCCGGCAGGCGCTCGCGCAGCCAGGCGAGATCCAGTTTCATCGCCGTGAGCAGCTGGCCGAGCTCGTCGTGCAGCTCGCGGGCGAGCAGCGTTTTCTCTTCCTCGCGCGCCTCCAGCACCCGCGCCGAGATCTCGCGCAGCTCGGCCTGCTGGCGCGCCAGCATGTCTTCATATTCCTTGCGATTGGTCACGTCGCGCAGGATCACCGTGTAGAGGCGGTGCCCGCCCTCGGAGGCCTGCGAGATCGAGGCCTCGATCGGGAATTCCTGCCCGTTCGCGCGCAGCGCCCAGAGCATGGTCGCGTCGCCCATGCGGCGGTTGGTCACGCCGGTCTGGCCGAAATGCTTGATGTGCCCCTGGTGGGCCGCGCGGAAGCGGGCCGGCAGGAAGCGGTCGAGCGTGGAGCCGAGCGCTTCGGCGCGGCCGCAGCGGAAGATCGATTCCGCGGCCTGGTTGAACAGCACGATGCGCTGGTCCTGGTCGATGGTGATGATCGCGTCCATCGCCGAGTCCATCACCGCCGCGAGCCGCGCATGCGATTCGTCGATCGCCGAGCGCGCCCGGCGGTCGCGGGCCTCGGCCTGCAGGGCGGTCTGCACGATCACCACGATCATGGCACCCAGCACCGCGAGATCGACGACCAGGTCGGTGGCGAAGAGCCAGGGCGTGTCGGCGCCGAGGAACGCGGCGGCGAAATTCAGCACCACGATGCCGGCGGCCAGGGCGAGGCCGAGGGCGGCGGCCCAGGGTTTCAGCCAGATGCGGGTCACCGCGGCGCCCCGGTTTGACTCAGGTCAAGGGCGCGCGGCGCGCGCGCGGCATAGTGGATTTCATGGCCTATCCCTCCTCGGAACTGGTGATCGACCCGGTCCTGATCCGCAAGCACGACGTCAGCGGGCCGCGCTACACCTCGTACCCGACCGCGGACCGCTTCGTCGAGGCCTTCGGCGAGGGCTGCCTGCGCGAACGCCTCGAATCCCGCGCCGCGCATTCGTCGCTGTCGCTCTACGTCCACCTGCCGTTCTGCGACACGGTCTGCTACTACTGCGGATGCAACAAGGTGGTCACGCGCGACCATGGCAGGTCGGAAAAGTATATCAACTACCTCGGCAGGGAAATGGCGATGACGGCGGCGCTGCTCGGCGGGCCGCGCGCCGCGAGCTACGGCCAGCTGCACTGGGGCGGCGGCACGCCGACGTTTCTCGCGCGCGAAGAGATGCAGAGGTTGCTCGAACTGATCGACGCGCAGTTCCGGCGCGCGCCCGGCGCGGAACTGTCGCTCGAAGTGGATCCGCGCCGCGTCGAGCCCGGGCGCCTGGCCTTCCTCGGCGCGCTGGGCTTCAACCGCGTGTCGGTCGGCGTGCAGGATTTCGACGCGCGCGTGCAGCAGGCGGTGCATCGCATCCAGAGCCTGGAGGAAACGCGGCGCGTGGTCGACGAGGCGCGCGCGGGCGGCTTTCGTTCGGTCAACCTCGACCTCATCTACGGCCTGCCGCTGCAGACGCTGGACAGCTTCAACGCCACGCTCGACAAGGTGCTCGAGCTCTCTCCGGAGCGCATCGCGCTCTACAGCTACGCGCATTTGCCGGCGCTGTTCAAGCCGCAGCGCCGCATCCGCGAGGCGGACCTGCCGTCGCCGGAGGCGAAGCTGCAGATCCTCACGCTCGCCATCGGCCGGCTGACGCGCGCAGGCTACCTCTACATCGGCATGGATCACTTCGCGAAGCCCGGCGACGAACTGTCGGTGGCGCAGGGCCAGGGCCGCCTGCAGCGAAATTTCCAGGGCTACTCGACGCGGGCGGGCAGCGACCTGCTCGGCTTCGGGGTATCGGCGATCGGCAGCCTCGGGCCGTCCTACTACCAGAACGCGAAGGACTTGACGGCCTACTACGCTGCGCTCGACCAGGGGCGCCTGCCGGCATGGCGCGGCATCGAGCTCACGTCGGACGACCTGGTGCGGCGCGCGGTGATCCAGTCGCTGGCCTGCAATTTCCGCCTGTCGCTGGAATCGATCGAGCAGTCCTGGCTGATCGATTTCCGCAAGTACTTCGCGGAGGAAATGCGCGAGCTGCGGCGCCTGGCCGACGACGGCCTGGTCGAGTTGCAGCCCGACTGGATCGTGGTGACCCCCGGAGGGCGGCTGCTGGTGCGCGCGGTATGCATGGTGTTCGACCGCTACTTGCGCGAACAACGCCGGCGCGCCTCGTATTCGAAGGTGATCTGAGCATGGACTTCCTGCCTGCCGCGATGCTGGCCGCCGGGCTCGCCTCGGGCGTGCACTGCGTCGGCATGTGCGGTGGAATCGCGGCGGCGTTCGACCTGAAGCGCGTGATCCCGATCCGCGAAACCGGCGCGTGGCGGCGCCGGCTGGCGTTCAACTGCGGGCGCATCTCCACCTATGCCGCTGCGGGCGCCGCCGCGGGCGCGCTCGGCGCGGCGGCCTACGCATCCGGCGCATTGCCGGCGCAGGAAGCCCTGCAACTGGCTACCAGCGCCATGCTCGTGCTGGTCGGCCTGTACCTGGTCGGCGCAAACCGCCTGCTCGCCCCGCTCGAAGCGCTCGGCATGCCGCTGTGGCGCAGGCTGCAGCCCGTGGCGGCGCGCCTGCTGCCTGCGCGAACGCTCCCGCGGGCCTATGTCGCGGGCCTGGCCTGGGGCTGGTTGCCTTGCGGGATGGTCTATGCCGCGCTCGTGGCCGCCACGTTTTCCGGCGGGGCGGCGGGCGGCGCCCTCGCCATGGCGGCTTTCGGCCTCGGTACGCTGCCGTTCCTGCTTGCTGCGGGCTGGTTCGCGGCCCGCCTGCGCGCCTGGCGCAAGCTCGCCGGGACGGCCGTGCTTGCATTCGGCGTTTTCGGACTGGCCAACGCGGGTGCGCTGGGCGAGGGCATCCGCCGCGGCCTGCTCTGCCTATAAGGAGGAAACCTTGCACAAGGCGATCCGCATCATTCGAGACGAGCACCGGTCCATCTCCGCGGTTCTGAGCGGCCTGAAGGAACTGGCACTAGCGGCGCGCAAGCCCGGCGTGCAGCCGGAATTCGCGGTCTTCCGCGCCATGATCCACTACATCGACGAGTTTCCAGAGCGCCTGCACCACCCGAAGGAGGACGACTACCTGTTCGCGCGCCTCGCCGAGCGCGCGCCCGAGGCGCGGCAGCTGATCGAGGAGCTGCGCGCCGAGCACGTGCAAGGCGCGAAGCTGGTGCGGGACCTGGAATCGGCGCTGCTCGCCTTCGAAGTCGAGGGCGCGCGGGAAGCGCCCGCGTTCGACGCCGCGGTCAATGCCTATGCGCAGTTCCACTGGGACCACATGCGCAAGGAGGAGGCCCTCCTGCTGCCGCTCGCGGAGAAGCACCTGACCGAAGGGGACTGGCGCTGGATCGAAGACGCCTTTGCCGGCAACCAGGACCCGATCGCCGACCTGCGCGAGCGGGACTTCGAAAAACTCTACAGCCGCATCGTCGGCCTCGCGCCGGCGCCGGTCGGGCTCGGCGAGCGCTGGAAGGAAACCCCCGGCTGAAGGATCAGCTCGGGCGCGTGCCCGGCTGGGTGCGCATGCGGTCCGCGCCCACGAAGTAGCGGCGCGCCAGCTTGAGCAATTCGCCGTCGCTCGGATGGTCGGCTGCGCCGACCGCGATGATCTTGCCGGCGAGATCGTGCGCGTGCTCGTGCAGGTACCTGGCGAACTCGTCCTTGGCCTGCGCCGGGCCTACGATCAGGATTTCCGCCGCGCCGGCGAGCGAGGCGGTGACCTGTTTGAAGAATTCGCGATCCTCGAGCGCCTTGCCGCCGCCGATGACGCCCTTGCGATGATGCGTCTGGCGGTGTTTGGCGTGCGCGTGCACCAGGGTTTTCTCGACCTCGTCGGGGGTGAAATGCAGCACATGGGCCTCCCGGTGGTCGATCCAGACGACGGCGTGATAGCGGATCATCGTCCTGGCCCTCCTGCTCGCTCGCGCTTCCCCTGGCAGGCGGCGCAGCGGATTGCCCCGGGAGCCGCCTGCAGGCGGGAAAAGGGGATGTCGCCGCCGCAATCCCCGCAGATGCCGAAATCCGGCTCATGCAGGCGCGCCAGCGCGGTTTCGACTTCGCGCAATTCCGCGAGTTCGCGCTCGAGGTTCGCGAACGCCGGCTCGGCGGTCAGGTCCGCGACGCTGTCTTCGCCGATCACCCCGCGTAGCATGGCGGCCCGGGCTTCGAGCTGGCGCCGGAGCGCCTCGCGCTGCTCGAGCGTGAAGTAATGCATATGGCTTGCCGTCAGCGGCATACCAGCACCGGGATCTTCGAATGCGTCAGCACCTTGGTGGTCTCGCTGCCCAGCAGCAGGCCGGCCAGGCCGCGCCGGCCGTGCGACGCCATCACGATCAGGTCGCATTTCTTCGACCTGGCGGCGCGGATGATTCCTTCCCACGGGTTGACGGCGGTCAGGGCCGCGGTCGCGCAGGCCACGCCCGCGATCCCCGCCTCCAGCTCGACTGCCGCAAGGACCTTGCGCGCTTCGCGCTCGGTCATCGCCTTGTAGCGCGCGGGCGATACCGCGGGCAGGTACATCGCGCCTTCGCTGTAGACCGGCGCCATGTACGGCGCGGCCACGTAGGCGCCGGTCACGCTCGCGCCCGTCGCCTTCGCCAGGCGTACCGCCGTGCGAACGGCCTTGCCGGAGAGTTTCGAACCGTCGGTGGAAACGAGAATGCGTTTGAACATGTTGCCTCCTTTCCGTGCAGGTTAGGCGCGCGCCGCGCCGCCGCTTTGATCTGAGTCAAAGGAGCGTCGCCGCGGGCGGGGGATGATGAATCCATGTACAAGCACATCCTGATACCCACCGACGGGTCGGAACTTTCCGACAAGGCGATCGACGCGGGCATCGAGTTCGCCCGCGAGGTGAGCGCGCGCGTGACCGGCTTCACCGCCGTGCCGGAGTACCAATTGCCGAGCGAAATCGAGCTCATGAACCGCCATGGCGTATCGCCGGAGCAGTACGAGGTCACGGTGCGCAAGCAGGCCGAAGCGGTGCTGCAGAGGATCGCCGACCGCGCGCGCGCCGCGGGCGTCGAGTACGACGCCGAGTACCTGCAGAGCGACCGCCCGCACGAGGCCATCGTCCGCGCCGCCGCGAAGCACGGTTGCGACCTGATCTTCATGGCCTCGCACGGGCGGCGCGGCATCTCGGCGCTGATCCACGGCAGCGAGACCCAGGGGGTACTGGCGCACAGCAAGATCCCCACGCTGGTGTACCGGTAACCGGGAAGGCAAGCGATGAAAATCCTGCTCGCGGTGGATGGCTCGAAAAATTCCCTCGATGCGGTCGACTGCCTGATCGAGCACGCCGACTGGTACCGCGAAAAGCCGGCCGTGGAGCTGGTCACGGTGCACCTGCCGGTGCCGAAGCTGCCGCGCATGGGTCTGGTGGTCGGCAGGAACCAGATCGAGCGCTACTACGAGGAAGAAGGCGGCGCCCGCCTGGCGAGCGCGAAGAGGAGGCTCGACGAGGCAGGCATCGCGTACAAGGCGCACATCCTCGTCGGCGACATCGCCGAACGCATCTTGAGCCATGCCTCAAGGACGCGCTGCGACCTGATCTTCATCGGCACGCGCGGACGGGGTCCCGCACTCAGCATGCTGCTCGGATCGACTGCCCACAAGGTGCTGAACACCTCCAAGATTCCGGTGCTGTTGGTGCGCTAGGTCTAGAAACGCACATGGATATCAAAGTTGGCCAGGTGCTGGAGTTCGTAGACGACGTAAGCGTTGAAGGTAGAACCGTCAAGCGAGGCGCCCGTGCCCGCGTCGGCTACATCCTGACGGAAGTGGTGGAGCCCAAGCTGACTCTCGTGTTGCTGGGAAGCGGGAAGCCCGAGACGATCGTGGTCGAGCACCATGTCGCGGGCATTCACTGCCGAATCGTGTCTGAAAGCCCCTGAACCGGGCACGAGACATGCCTTACCCCTTGGTTGGGGAAAGGTAGTCGTAAACGACGGCGCCCAGGTCGAGCGTGAGGTCGGCGACGAAGTGCAGGGCCGACTCGACCTTGAGCACCGGTAGCTCCGCCACCGGCGCGAGCGCATGAGGGTGCAGCTCCAGCGAGCCGGGTCCGCTCCACGCCCCTTTGAGCGCGACGCCGGTGGTGTAGTAGCGCACCAGTTCGCAGATGCGCGGCGTGCCGTCTACGTGCGGAATGATTTTCAGCAGGAAGTTCGGCGCCGCGAGCGCCGCCAGCACGGCCGCAGGATCGGCTGCGCGGTGCTTGTAGCCCATGGTCGCCTTGGCGATGCGGACCTTGCCGTAGTCGAGGGTGCCCACCAGCGTATCGATCTCGACTTCGAGCTGCGGCGATGCGAGTTTTTTGGGAAAACCCCAGAGTTCGCGCCCGCCGGCGATGGGCGGGTGGTCGTCAAGGTACATCGCATGCACGTAGCCGCCCTTGGCGCCGCCGAAGCTGACGGGGATGACCTGGCCGGATTCGGTGTAGTCGCCGAAGCCGGTCGAATCGGGCATGCGGATGAATTCATATTTGACGAGCGGCTCTGTCACCTCCAGGGGCTCGGGCACCGCTTCGCGCAGCGCATCCGGATCGGTGCGGTAGGTGATGACGAGGAACTCGCGGTCGGTGAATCGGTACGGACCGCGCGGAAACGCCGGGCTGGTCAGCGGCATGGCGAAAGCATTGCGGCGGACGCCGGCGATGTTCATTGACGAAGCTCTCGCCGGGTCAGGTCGTACTGCGTGACCCCCGCGCCCAGTCCGTGCGACTTGAGCCAATCCGGATGCGTTATCGTGGCGCGCAGGTCGCGCTGTCCCGCCCGCCAGTGCTCGAGGACCGACGCGCGCGAGAACTCGTAGTCCTTGGATTCCAGCTCGTAGGCCGCCTTGCGGTAGATCAGGTGGACGATGTCGGCCGGGGCCGTGCGCAGGGACTCGCGCAGGTCGCGCACGGCGGCATCATGCTGCAATTCCGTCGGCAGCTTCGAAAGTACGTCATGCATCGCCTTGCGCGCGTTGACGATCTCGGCCGCCTTGTTGCTGTTGTAGCGCGTGCGGCTGGAGTAGAGGATGTCCTTCTGCCGCTGCTGCACGCCGGCCAGATTGGTCGGCACCTCGCCGCGCGCGCTGAAAAGGTCGATTTGGAAGACCAGCAGGCTGTTCCCGCCCTGCATGTCCAAGACGTATTGCAGCGGCGTATTCGAAACGATGCCGCCGTCCCAATACGGCTCGCCGTCGACCGTCACCGGGGGAAAGGCGGGCGGCAGGGCGCCGCTCGCCATGATGTGTTCCGGTCCGATGACGGTCTCGGTATTGTCGAAGTATTGCGAATTGCCGCTGCGCACGTTGACCGCACCCACCGACAGGCGCAGCTTTTTGCTGTTGATCAAGTCGAAATCGACCAGCCGCTCCAAGGTCGCGTGCAGGGGCGCGGTGTCGTAGACGCTGAGCGCCTCGGGGCTCCCGTCGGCGCGGAGCCAGGCGGGAGGAACGCGCGGCTGGTAGAACCCCGGAATTCCCAACGTGGCCGACCAGAGGGCGCTGAATTGATTGAAGGCGCTGCGTGCTTGCGGCAGTTCGGACATCGTCTTCGCGAGAGGGTGGGCGATCGCCGCCGCTGCGGGCAGTCCCATGCCCGACGACACGAGCTGCCAGAACTCCGACAGCCGCTCCACGCGCCGATCCGGCGGATTGCCTGCGATCAGCGCGGCGTTGACGGCGCCGATGGAGACGCCGGCTACCCAGTCGGGTTGATGGGCGGTCCCGGCGAGCTCTTGATAGACGCCCGCCTGGTAGGCGCCGAGGGCGCCGCCGCCTTGCAGCACGAGCGCAACGCTGCCGTGGCTTCCGTTGTCCGGATCAAGAATAGTCAATGCATCTCCCGTTTTGCAGGCTCGCTGGAGCGCAGTTTGCCGACCGGAGCTTAAATCGGGCTTAAGATCGATGCGGGCGCCCGGGTTGAATCATGATGCGCGTTGCGCAAAGCGTAAAACTCAGAATCCTCTCGATCGAGTTCCTGGAGCGGGAGGTGAAGCTGCGAATGCCGTTCCGCTTTGGCGTGGCGACGTTGACGGAATCTCCGCAGGCGTTCGTTCGCTGCCGCATCCGCACCGAGGGCGGGCAGGAGGCGGACGGTGCGGCGGCCGAACTCCTGGCGCCCAAGTGGTTCGACAAGGACCCGGCGCTCTCGAACGAAGACAACTACGAGCAACTGCGGGGTTCGCTCCGGCAGGCGCGGGAGCGCTACCTGGCGCATGGCGCCGCCACCGCCTGGGAACATTCGTCGACGGCGATCGGCCTGGTGGAGAACTACGGTCCGGCGCTGCTCGACCGGGCGGTCCTGGACGCCTTGTGTCGGGCGCTTGGCATCTCCTTTTTCGAATCCATACGGAAAAATGTGGTGGGTGCGGGGGTTTTCGAAGGAATGGACCTCGGTGCATTTTTCTCGAGCCTGCAGCCCTCGCGGAGCATCGCGGCGCGCCACACCGTAGGCCTGGTCGATCCGATCACGGCCATGGACCACAAGAAGCGCGTTGACGACGGCCTCCCCGAGACGCTGGAAGAGGTAGTCGCGCGCTACGGCCAGCGTTACTTCAAGTTGAAAGTCGGCGGCAACGTTCGCGCCGACATCGAGCGCCTGAGCGAAATCGCCACCGTCCTTGACCGCATCGGCGAGCCGTACCACGTCTCGCTCGACGGCAACGAGCAGTACGACGACATGCAAGGCGTGGCCGAACTGTGGGCGAAGATGAAAGCCGAGCCGCGTCTCGGGCGCATGGTCGAAAGCATCCTCTTCATCGAGCAGCCGGTAAAGCGGCAGAAGGCGTTGCAGCGGAAAATCGCCGGCATCGACAAGCCGGTAATCATCGATGAGTCGGACGATTCGATGGACGCGTTTCTGCACGCGAAAGAGCTCGGCTACCGAGGCGTCTCTTCCAAGACCTGCAAGGGCCTGTACAAGTCGCTCGTCAACCGCGGGCGCTGCGCCGCATGGGGCAAGGGCTACTTCATGACGGGCGAGGACCTCACCCTCCAGGCGGGGCTCGCGCTACAGCAGGACCTCGCGCTGGTATCGCTGCTGGGCCTCACGCATGTAGAGCGCAACGGCCATCACTACGTGAACGGCATGGCGGGTCTGCCGCCGGCGGAACAAGATGGGTTCCATGCCGCGCATCCCGATCTCTATGAGCGCAGCCATGGCGCCGTGCGGTTGAAAATTTCGAACGGCAATCTCGCAATCGCCTCGCTCGCCTGCGCCGGCTTCGCGAGCGCGGCGATGCCGGATTGGAGCACGATGCGGCGGAGGTGAAGCGGGCGCGATCCGGCCACCCTGGTAGAACGCGTTCTAGACGCCGTCCGGCCACTCCAGAACCACTCTGTGGTTGTCTCCATGCTTGACCAGGATCGAGCGCTTTACCGTCTTCCCGCTGTAGGTTACCGACGCGAGATACCGACCCGCAGGCACCCGTGCCAGCAGGAAAGGCCCATCCAGGTTCATCGAGAGGACTTCTTTGCCCTGCGCGTCTCGCAGCGATATCCGGGCGCCGGGCAGGAAGGCGTCGCGATGCGCACCGTGCCGCAGGAGCTCGAGGGCGAGCGGGTAGTCTGGTGCCGCCCGTTCGAATGCCTGGAAATTGTCGCTGTTCCCTCCGGCAATGAAGCTGATCGCGCCTTGATGTTGCTCAGGCGGCAGGTTCGTCGGCACGGTGGCTAGAGCGTTCGGGCTGACGGGCATGGCAAGAGCGGCGAGCGCCAGCGCGGCGGTTGCGAGTCTCATGTGCGTTTCCTCCTTGCGGAGCGGTGCTTTCGGCAAACGACGGCCGCCTGAGGCTTACGATGGCTTCCGATCGGCCGTCAATTTGGCTTTGTCGGCCGCGATGTCTTTTTTCTCGCCCTTGATGTACTGCTGGTCCTGGTAGACCTTTTCCGCGTCCTTGGATTCCGCAGCCATCCTGCCTTCCCTGGTGTCGGCCTTCAGCGTCTTTTCATCGGCCTGGATCTGCTTTCTGTCGGTGGTCAGGACTTTTTCCTCGCTGGCCAGGGCGCGCCGGTCCTCGCCGAGCTTTTGCGCGTCCTTGGATTCCGCGGCCGGCTTGCCTTCCTTCGCATCGGCCTTCAGCGTCATCTCGTCGGCCTTCAACTGCTTGTCCATGCGGACCAGCCCCGCCTGGTCCTCCTTCAATTGCGCAGCGTCACCGGTTGCCGACGTTGCATGGGCAAACGCGGAGCTAAGGGCGAGCGCCCCGGCCGCAACTGGCAGTACAAACCGGAATGTCGATGTCATGTTTCTCTCCTTGG
Organism: Burkholderiales bacterium; assembly: GCA_035499575.1. GTDB lineage: Bacteria > Pseudomonadota > Gammaproteobacteria > Burkholderiales > SG8-39 > RBG-16-66-20. The sequence goes on from DATJYN010000019.1 coordinate 24,031, forward strand.
TTGATGAAAAATCCCGCGTGCACCTCTTATTGCGGATTCCGTGCCCGGAGTATTCGCGTACCGGCTTAAATGAGCCTTAAGCGCGCCCTCGGGCTGTGGAGACGAACGGCTTAAGCTGCCGTTAAGCCTGGGCCCCTAGGATCGATCGCAAATGGCCGCGCGATGGCATTTTCAGATGCGCTTGATACGCACTAGAGCTACGGTTGCCGCACTGCTTTTTCTGCTATCGAGCGGCGCGCCCGCGGCGGCCTTGCCTGCGCATCCCGCCAGCCCCCTGTCCCTTTCTCGTGCCGAGCAGCTTTCAGTCGACCTGAAGCAGGGCATGACGATGGAGGAAGTGGATGGATTGCTGGGCGAGCCGACCAGGACGGCTTTCAAATCGCCGGATTACGACGTGAATTCGACCAATGTGCCGCGCACCATGCAATGGATCTACGAGTGGACGACGCCTTCCCAGATGAATCAAAGCTTCCAGTTGATATTCACCAAGAAACCGCATGGACAGTGGTCGTTGGATGGATGGGCCTGGGCCGGCTTGTAAGGCCGCATCTTGCGCTGCAGCATCGCGGACGCACGGAACCTAGCCGCCCGGAACCTGTCGCACATTGACTGGGGGGGAGGGATCGTCCTCCAGGGCTCCGGGACCGGGGAATCAGGGACCGCGAATTTCAAGGAGACGACTATGAAGCGCACGCTCGCAATATTTGCGGCGACAGCCGCATGCCTGGTAGGGCCCAACGCTGCCGCGGCCGCCGACAGCATCACCGTCGGAATGACGGTGTCGCAGACCGGCCCGCTGAACGTCGACTCGGTCAGCCAGCTGCGTGGCGCCGAGCTGTGGCGCGACGAAGTGAACGCGGCCGGCGGTATCGCGGCCGGCGGCAAGCGCTACAAGGTGAACTTCGTCAGCTACGACGACCAGTCCCAGGGCGGGCGCGTGCAGCAGCTGTATACGCGGCTGATCGTGCAGGACCACTCCCAGTTTCTATTGAGCCCCTATTCCTCGGGCCTCACGGCGACCGCCGCGGTGATCACCGAGCAGTACGGCAAGATCATGCTCGATGCGGGTGGCGCCGAGGGCAAGATCTTCCAGCTTGGCAACAAATACCTGTTCCAGTGCATCACCGTCGCCGACGAATACCTGAGCGGCGCGATCGCGGAGCTGAAGGAACACGACCCGCACGCCAAGGTCGCCTTTGTCTACTCGGACGACCCGTTCTCGAAGGCGGTCGTGGCGGCGGCGCGCAAGCAAGCGGTGGCCGCCGGCTTTACGGTGGCGCTTGACGAGTCCTATCCGCCGGCAACCACGGATTTCAGTCCGATCATCAACAAGATCATCTCCTCCGGGGCGGATGCGTTCCTCGGGGGCGGCCACTACCCGGACGGCGCGACGCTTGCGCGCCAGCTGCACGACCAGAAGGCCGGCCTGAAGTGGGTGTCGATCCTGGTCGCGCCCGATAGCGAGAAGTTCGCATCGCTCGGCGAGGCAGCGAACGGGATCACGGTGCCCTCGCAATGGGAGCCGCAGGTCACGTACAAGCCTGATTTCGGGCCAACCGTGGCGCAGTTCACCGCTCAGTACCGCGCCAAGTACCAGGGCGATCCGGACTATCACGCCGCTTCGGGCTACATCGAAGGCTTGCTCCTGCAGCATGCCATCGAGAAGGCGGGGACGATCGACCCGGAAAAGGTGACGGCGGAACTGAACAAGACGGACGTGACGACCTTCTTCGGCCGCGACAAGTTCGCCACCGACCCGCAGAATCACGGGTTGCAGCTCGCGCACCAGATGGTGCTTGCGCAGTGGCAGATGAAAGACGGAAAGCTGGTGAAGGAAATGGTCTGGCCGGACGCTGCCGCCACCGCCAAGGTCGTTTACCCGCTCCGCTAGGCGGAGCACGAGCAAGCTTAAGGGGGCCGGTCTCTCGGGGCCGGCCCCTTTTTGCGAACGCGCCACGTGATCGGACTACTCGCATCGCTTCTTGACGGACTCCTCGTGGGCGCGGTGTACGGGCTCGCGGCGATGGGCATCACGCTCATCTGGGGCGTGATGGACGTCATCAACCTTACCCATGGCACGATGATCGTGGCGGGCATGTTCAGCGCCTACCTGCTCGTGGGAAGTGCGGGCGTGCCGGTCTATGCGACGCTGCCGATTGTCCTCGTGGGCGGCTTCGTGGCAGGCGTCGCGCTTTACACGATCGCGGTCCAGCGCGTGGTCGGGCAGGCGCCCCTGATGAGCCTGCTGTCGACCTTCTCGGTCAACCTGATGCTGATTGGCATGGGCACCGCTGTGTGGGGCACGGTGCTGTTCAACGTTCCGGTTGCGCTCCCGGGCCTGAGCCTCGGACGCTACACCTTTCCCGGCACGCACCTGATGTCGGCTGCGATCACGGTGCTGCTCGCCGGGGCGCTTTACCTGCTGCTGTACCACACGCGCATCGGCAAGGCAGTGCGCGCGGTCTCGGGCAACCGCGAGGCCGCCGAGCTGGTCGGCATCCCGACCCGCCGGGTGCTGGCGCTGTCCTTCGGGCTGGGCGTGGCGCTCGCTTGCGTTTCCGGGGTGCTGATCGCGACGCTCTTCCCCTTCACGGTGCTCTCGGGCGATCCTTATCTCCTCAAGAGCTTCGTGGTGACGATACTGGGCGGCCTGGGCAATCCGGTGGGCGCGCTGATCGCGGGCGTGCTGCTCGGGCTGTTCGAGGGACTCACCACGCCGTTCATGCCGGTGAGCTGGATCCCGGTGATCGAGTTCGCGCTGTTCGTCGTGGCGCTGATCGCCTTTCCCGGCGGCGTTCTGGGCCTGCGCAGCGCGCGCCCCCATTGAGCGGACCGCGGGCATGAATCTCCTGCGCAGGCCGTTCTTCTGGATCATCGGCGCCGTGATACTGGTTTTCGCACTGGCGCCGGCCTACCACGGCAATGTCGAACTGCGCGAAAGCCTGCTGCTCGCCACGGTCTACATCACGCTCGCGAGCAGCCTGAACATGATGCTCGGCTACGCCGGCTACGTGAATTTCGGCAGCATCGTGTTCTTCGGCCTGGGCGGTTACTTCTGCGTCTGGCTGATGAGCGCCCACGGCTGGCCGCTCGCCGCCGCGGCGCTGGCCGGCGGCGTCGCGGTGAGCGCCGCCGGGCTGCTGTTCGGTCTCGGCATCCTGCGCCTGCGCGGGGCCTACTTCGCGCTCTCCACCATCGGTGTCATCGAGGCGGTAAACGCCTTCGTCACCAACTTTGCGCCCTGGGGCGGATCGAGCGGCATGTACCTTTCGCCCGTGCTGTTCGAGCCGCTCGGCGGCGCGAGGCATGCGCTGTGGACGATCTACTACCTGCTCGTCGCCGTGATGGGGATGTCGTTGTACCTGAGCTACGCGGTCAAGCGTTCCAAATTCGGCCTCGGCCTGCTTGCCATCGGGCAGAACGAGGGCGCGGCAAGCGTACTGGGCGTGCCGGCGCCGCGTTACAAGGCAATTGTGTACAGCTTGTCGGCGTTCCTGCCGGCCGTCGCCGGCGGGCTGTATTTCTTCAAGGGCGCGTTCATCCAGCCGCCGGATGCCTTTGACCTGCAGCTCTCCACCGAGGTCATCGTGATCGCGATGCTGGGCGGCCAGGGCACCGTGGCAGGGCCGGCGATCGGCGCTTTTCTCTACGAACAATTGCGCGGCTGGCTGCTGACGTCGCCCACTTTTGCCAACTTCCAGCTCGTCGTCGCCGGCGCGCTGCTGCTTGCCATCGTGCTGTTCGCGCCGGGCGGACTCATGGGCTCGCTCTACCGGCGCTGGCCGCGTCTGCGGGGTTTCCTCGAATGAGCGCGCTGCTCGAGGTCGTGGCCCTAGGCAAGTACTTCGGCGGCGTGCGGGCCGTGCAGTCCCTGAGCTTCAAGATGAAGGAGGGCGAGATCCTGGGCCTGATCGGGCCGAACGGCGCCGGCAAGTCCACCGTGTTCAACCTGATCAACGGCGTGATCGCGCCGGACGCAGGCCGGGTGCTTTTCCGGGGCGCCGACATCACCGCGGCGCCGCCCTACCGGGTGGCGCGCGAAGGTCTCGCGCGCACCCATCAGATCGTGCAGCCGTTCATGACCCTGTCGGTATTCGAGAACTGCATCGTCGGCGCATGCTTCGGGCGCGAGAACCTGCCGCTCGCGCGCGGGCGCGAGGCCGCGCGGGAGGCTCTTGCCATGGTCGGCCTCGAGGACCGGCTGGATGCCCCCGCCTCGCAACTCACGATCGCCGGCAAGAAGCGCCTCGAGCTCGCGCGCGCGCTGTCGGCGCGGCCTACGCTGCTGCTGCTCGACGAAGTACTGGCCGGCCTCAACCCGACCGAGGTGGAATACATGATCGGCGTCATTCGAGCCATTCGCGCGCGCGGCATCTCGATCCTTATGATCGAACACCTGATGCAGGCGATCATGAACCTGTCGGACCGGATCCTTGTGCTCAATTCCGGCATGCGGCTGTGCGAAGGCCTGCCCGCCGAAGTGGCCGCGGACCCGGCCGTGATCGAGGCTTACCTGGGCGATCCGCACCTCGCGGATAGCCTGCGCGCGGGAGCGCCGTGAGCGAAGCGATCCTGCAAGTCGAAGCGCTCGAGGCCGGCTACGGCGAAGTTCAGGTGCTCTGGGGGCTGGCGCTGGGTGCCGAGGCGGGGCGGCTGACCACCATCGTCGGCGCGAACGGCGTCGGCAAGACCACCGCGCTGCGCGCGATTGCCGGCAGCATCCCCGCCTGGGGCGGCAGGGTGCTGTTCAAGGGCGAAGACGTCACGCGCCTGCCGCCGCACGCCAAGGCGGTGCGCGGCCTCGCGCTCGTGCCCGAGGGAAGGCAGTTGTTCAGCGAAATGTCGGTCGAAGAGAACCTCGAGATGGGCGCGTTCGCAAGGCGCGGCACACACAGCTACGCCAGTCGTCTTGAGCGCGCATACACGCTATTTCCGCGCCTGAAGGACCGCCGTCACCAGCGTGCCGGCACCTTCTCTGGCGGGGAGCAGCAGATGCTCGCCGTCGCGCGCGGCCTGATGTGCGAGCCGGACCTGCTGATCATCGACGAGCTCTCGCTCGGCCTCGCACCGCTGGTCGTGCAGCAGATTTTCTCCACCCTCAAGACCTTGAAAGGCGACGGCCTCAGCATCCTGTTGGTCGAGCAAAACGTGCATCTCGCGTTCGCCCTGAGCGATTACGCGTATGTAATCGCCGAGGGGCGCCTGTTCTCCGAGGGTCCACCGGAGAAGCTGGAGGCGATGCCCGAGATTCGCCAGGCGTATCTCGGACTGTAAGCGACGGCGCTAAAGGGCCAGCGGAAGAAGTCCCAGGGCGGCGAGACCGAAAAGCAGGCAAAGGCTCTGCTTCCCGACGCGGCGCGAGGACAGCGCCATGGCATAAATCCCCTTCACCGCATTGTTGCTTGCCGCCGCGATCAGTATTCCGCCGGCCGCCAGGTCGAGAGGCGTGATGGACGGCGCCGACTGGGTCATCCCCATGATGTACGGGTCGACGTCGGTGACGCCCATGACCGCCGACAGTGCGTAGACGCCGGCGCTGCCAAGGTGCACCAGGGCAAAATGCGTCGCGACGAGCATCCCTACGAAAACGGCGGCAAACAGGAACGCGGCCCGCAGCTCGAGCGGGTTCCTCGGCTCCGGATTGACGGAAGTCGCCGCGGATTTAGGCGCGCTGCGCGACCACAGCCAGCCTCCAACCAGCGCGCTCGCCGCAAGAACCAGGAACGGTACCGCCAAGCGTTCCATCAAGCCTCGATTGAAAAGCGCGAGCAGCGCGGCGAGGCGCACGTACATCACGCCGCACGCGACCAGTATCGCGCCGGAGTACAGGCGAGGCTGGTCGTTCTGCCGCGCCAGGCGCGCGAGCGCGATGGTCGTGACCGTCGAGGAATACGCGCCGCCGAGGACCGCCGCGAGCAAGACTCCGCCGCGGCCCTTCGCAAGCCGTTGCAGCACGTAGCTGCCGTAGGAAACCGTGCTCACCGCGACGACCACAAGCCAGGTCTTGTAGGGATTCAGCTGAAATTCGGTGAACTCCCGGTCCGGGACCAGCGGAATAATGACCGCGCTGAGCAGCAGGAACTTGGTGAATGTCTGGATATCGACCGGCGAGACGCGCCGGGCCAGGCCCTCCAGGGCCGCCTTCAGCTCGAGCAGCAGCAAGCTCGCCACGGTGAGCGTAGTCGCAATCCAGAATTGCTCGTGGAAGACGAGTGCGCCGACAACATAGGTGAGTAGCGCCGACATCTCCGTCGTGGCGCCGGCGAGTTGATTGGTTGCCAGCTTGTGGCGATAGGAGAGCCACAGGAAACCGGCGACGGCCAGCAGCCCCAGGCACTGGGCGAGGGCCTGCCCGCCCGACAGCAGGCCGACGGAATAGCCGATCAGGCCGATGAGCGGAAACGTCCGCACGCCGCCGAACGCGTATTGCTCGTCAGTCGCCTTTCGCTCCTCGCGCTCAAGGCCTATCAGGAACGACAGGAACAGCACCAACAGGATTTTCACGCCCTCCGGGGGTAGAGACTGCAGAAACGCCGTGGAGAGCTCCTTCACGGTCGAATCTTACCGCGCGCGCAGCTCCTTCGAAGACTGCGCTACGCGTCCCCGCTGCAGGCTAACCGACTCGGTCGGGAGCGCTGGCGGCCTTTTGGCGCAGTAGCGAACCGCAGTCGGGTGGAGATGATGCGTTACCTTGTTCCGCCAGGTTCTGCGCGGCGAAGCTCCAATTCGCGACGTTCCAGAAGGCTTCGACGTAAGCCGCCCGGTCGTTTCGATAGTCGATGTAGTACGCATGCTCCCAGACGTCGCAGGTGAGCAGCGCCTTGCCCCCCACGCGCAGGGGATTTTCCGCATTGCTGGTGGGCAGGACCATGAGCCGGCTGTCAGGCATCTCGACCAACCAGATCCAGCCAGAGCCGAACGCTTCCACCGCCTTTCTTTTGAAAAGCTGCCTCAGGAGGCTCAGGGAACCGAAATTCGCCTGGATGCGCCGGTTGAGCGCGTCATCCAGGGGCTTGCCGGCCGGCGTCATGCTTTTCCAGAGGAAGCTGTGATTCCATGCCTGGGCGGCCAGGTTGAGGACCGTGCCGCTCGCGTTCCTGACGATTTCTTCAAGCGGGGATTTTTCGAATTCGGTACCTGAAATCATCCCGTTGAGCGCCTCGACATATCCCCGATGGTGCTTGCCATGGTGGAATTCGAGGGTTTCCCTCGAGACGTATGGTTCGAGCGCGTCGAGGGCATAGGGCAGCTTTGGCAGTTCGTGGTGCACTTTCAGCGATCTGGCGGTATTGGCCATGATGGGCTCCTACCCGAGGTCGAGCGGAACGAAGATCTTGGCGTCTTCGCGCTTCACCAGCAGCGCGATGGTCTTGCCGGCTTTTGCCGCCAGCGCCCGCATCTGCGTCACGCTGGACACCGGCGTGTCGTTTACCGCGAGAATTACGTCGCCCGCCTGGATGCCCGCTCGTGCCGCGGGACCGCCGGCCGATTCGACCATCACCCCGCCGGACGTTCCGGCGGCTTTTCTTTCATCCGCGGTCAGCGCGCGAACTTCCAGTCCCAGGCGGCCATTCGCCTGCCCCGCCTTGTCGGCCGAGGCAAGTTTGTCGTCGGGCGCGGCCCCCAGGTTTGCCGAAATCTCGCGGCGCTCCCCCTTGCGGACAATCGAGAGCTTCACCAGAGAGCCGGGCGCCTTGTCGGCAACCGCGGCCGGCAAATCGGTCGAATTTACGACGTCCTTGCCGTCGATATTTACGATTACGTCGCCCGTTTTCAATCCCGCCTTGTCGGCGGCGCTGCCCGGATCGACAGAGGCAACCAGCGCACCTTGCGGCTTCGCAAGGCCGAAGGACTGCGCCAGCGCCTGGTTGACGCTCTGGATGGTGACGCCCAGCCGGCCACGCGTGACTTTGCCATGCGCCACCAGCTGCGTTTCGACCTTCGAGGCGACATCGATCGGAATCGCGAACGACAAGCCCTGGTATCCGCCGGTGCCGCTGTAGATCTGCGAGTTCACGCCGATGACCTCGCCCTTCAGGTTGAAGAGCGGGCCGCCGGAATTGCCGGGATTGACCGCGGCGTCAGTCTGGATGAAGGGCACGAACGTGCCGTCGGGCAGGGAGCGCGATTTTGCGCTGACGATGCCCGCGGTGACCGTGTTTTCAAAGCCGAACGGCGAGCCGATGGCGAGCACCCAGTCGCCGACGCGAGTCTGCGCCGGGTCGCCGAGCTTCACGCTCGGGAGATTTTTCGCGTCGATCCGCAGCACCGCGATGTCCGTCTGCTTGTCCATGCCGAGCACCTTGGCGCGGAACTCGCGGCGGTCCGTCAGCTTCACCGTCACCTCGTCGGCCCCGTTGACCACGTGCGCGTTCGTCATCACGAGGCCGTCGGGGCTGACGATGAATCCCGACCCCTGGCCGCGCTGGATTTGATGGCCCCAGGGACCGTGCGGGATTTGCATGCCGAAATGCTTGAAGAATTCGAACATCGGATTGTCCTCGTCCATCTGCCCGCCATCGTTGAGGGCCGCGGGGTGCGCTGAGGCGGTTACGCTGATGTTCACGACCGCCGGGCCGTTTTGGGCCACGATGGAAGCGAAGTCCGGTGCGCCCGCGCGGACGCTTGGCGCCTCGGCCGTGAGCGCTGCGGGGGCCGCGGCGCGGGTGAAGGGCAGGGCCGCGCTGGTCTGGACTAGGTAGCCGCCGCCGAATGCCGCGATGACGGCTGCCGCAATGGCGCTGCGTTTGATGGAAAGCGTGCTCATGGTGAACTCCTTTTCAAGCCGGCTGGAATCGGAAACTGCATCGTTGGATGCCGGCAGTTTCGCGAACGCGGCTTAAATGAGCCTTAAGCCCCGGCAGCGGGGCCTTGCCTGGCGAACTAGGCTTGCTTCGGGAAAATCACGCTCGCCCGCAGTCCTGCGCCGCCTTCGCCGGCATCGAGCGTGACCTCCGCAGCGTGCAGCTCGGCGATTCGTCGAACGATGGCGAGTCCCAGGCCGCTGCCGCTTTGCGTGCTGCCGGACACCCGGTAAAAGCGGGCAAATACGCGCGGCCGCTCTTCAGGCGGAATGCCGGCTCCCGTGTCGACCACCTCCATGACGGCGCGTTCGTCGAATAATGTTTTCGCGACGATGTCGACGCGCCCCCCGGCCGGCGTGTATCGAACGGCGTTGTCGACGAGATTTCTGAGCATGATCCGCAGACTGGACTCATCTCCCTTGACGACAATCCGTTCCGAGGCCCTTGCCCCGAGATCGATGCTCTTTTCGCTGGCAGCGTCGGCGAACTGCCCCGCCGCTTCGCGCGCCAAATCGTCAAGGCGCACGGGTGCGAAGGCGCGCGTAGCGACGTCGGGGTCGCTGCGCGCGAGTTCCAGCAGCTGCTCGACGAGGCGGGTGGCGCGATCCACGGTGGAAATGAACTCGGCGCCGGCGGTGCGCCTGTCGTTCTCGTCGCCTGTGCGTGCCAGGACCTGGGCCTGCAGGCGCAGCGCGGTAAGCGGGGTGCGCAATTCGTGCGCCGCATCGCCGACGAACGCCCGCTGGGCGCCGATTGATTCCTCCAGCCGCCAGAGCAGCCGATTGAGCGCGCTCACGAGCGGGGCGATTTCCGCGGGCAATCCCGTTTCAGCAAGCGGTTCGAGCGCGCGCGCGCCGCGATGTTCGACCGCGCTGGCCACGCGCTGCATTGGCCGCAGAGCCCGCCCCACCGTTATCCAGACGGCCAGGGCGAGCAACGGGATGAGCAGCAGCAGCGGGAGCAGCGTGCGAAATGCGCTGGCAAGCGCAATCTTGCGGCGCACCTCGAGCGGCTGCGCAATCTGGATAGTCCGTCCCGCCCACTGGATCCCATAGACGCGCCATGCGCCGGTGGCGGTGCGCACGTCTGAAAAATCGAGCGTTGCCCGCGAAGGCAGCGCCGGGAAATTCGGCGAAACGTACAGGCGTTCGCCATCGCTGTCCCAGATCTGCGCCGCAAAATCGAACTCCCCGTAGTTGCCATCGTCCGGCACCGCGATGACCGCGCCGCCCAGCCGCAACGACTGCGCGCCGACCGAAAGCGCTATTTGACGGATGTGATAGTCGAACAGGGAATTGATTTCATTCAAGGCCACGGCATACACGATCAATCCGGCTGCGGATCCTGCGACCAGTACGGCGCCGATCAGCCAGACGAGCAGGGTGCCGCGAATGGACGGTGCTCTGAGGCGCATCAAGCCGGCTTTCCCGCCGGCGCCGATTTCGGCACCATATAGCCCACGCCGCGCACGTTGCGAATGAAGTCCTGCCCAAGCTTGCGGCGCAATCCGTGGATGTAAACTTCCACGGCGTTGCTTTCGATCTCCTCTCCCCAGCCGTAGAGTTTTTCCTCGAGCTGCGCGCGCGACAGCACCGCCCCCGGCCTGGCAAGCAGCGCCTGCAGCAGCGCGAATTCCTTGGGCGCGAGTTCGACCGGATGGCCGCCCCGGGTTACTTCGTGGGTGGCCGTGTCAAGCGTTACGTCCAGGTGTGCAATCAGAGGCTCTGCGCGCCCCGCGCTCCGGCGCGCCAACGCGCGCACGCGCGCCAGCAATACATCCAGATCGAAGGGCTTCACCAGATAGTCGTCGGCGCCGGCGTCAAGTCCGCGCACCACGTCCGAGGGCGTGTCCCGGGCTGTCAGCACCAGCACGGGTATGCGGCTGTGCCTTGCGCGTAGCGTCCTGAGCACCTCGATGCCGTCCTTGTGCGGCAGACCGAGATCGAGCAACGCAAGATCGTAGACGTCCTGCTGCAGTGCGGTTTCCGCCGATCGCCCGTCGAGAACCCAGTCCGCGGCGTGATCGTCGGCGCGCAGCGCGCGCTGCAACGTCGTGCCGATATCGCGGTCATCCTCGACAACCAGGATTCGCATGGCCGCTATTTTCACCGGGAAAGCTGCGTTCGACCAGCTTAAGGTCCGCTTAAGCTGCTGGTTCCATCCTTGGCCGCATTCATGAAAGGAGCTTGATATGAAACTTGCATCATTGTTGATAGTCGCCGGCGCCGCCCTTGCAGGCTCGACGGCGTTCGCTGCAATCTCGCCGCGGGACGCGGCGGCCAAGCTGCCCGCGGAAACGATACAAGGCAATGTCCGATATGTGAGCGGCGGCATCGGGCTTGAGCAGGCCAATGCATTCAGGAAGGCCGGGCGCCACTACGCGCTGTCGCTGCTGTTCGCCGACAAGGCCAAACCCCGCAATGAATTCACCGCGGATGTAAAAGTGGAGATCCGCGACGCGAAAAGCAATGCCGTGCTGGATACGGTCTCGACCGGCCCGTTCCTGCTCGCGAAGTTGCCTGCCGGGCGCTACGACATCAAGGCCACCCAGGGCGGCAAGACGCTCGAGCGCCGGGTGACGGTAGTCGAGGGCAAGCCGGCGCACGTCGGATTCCTTTGGCCATCGACGTAACCGGCGACAATGAGAAGGATCGCCGTGGCCGCGCTCTGCCTCGCATTGTCTGGAATCAGCAATGGCCTGCTCGGCGCGCAGGATCGGCAGGCCCTCGAGGACGTTGATGCCAAAGAAAAAGCGTGGCAGCGTGTCGAACAGGAGATTGTCGACGCATACCAGGCCCTGGGAAGAGCCGAGCAAGCGCGAACCGCGGGAGAAACGCCGCGCCCGGGAGAAAGACTGGGTAAGGTCGGTGGCGGCAGTCGGCTCACGGAAGCCTATTTTGCTCGGCTTGAAAGCTTGGATGCGAACGTGCAAAAAGCAAAGGCCCGCTTGGACCGCGCCTACGAGGAACGGAACCAGCTTCGATAGATGTATTCATCGAAAATTTCCTCCCGGTCGGCTTCGTCGGCCGCGGCATGAAGAGCAGTGAATAAGCGGTTGCTTGCGGCACTCGTCATCGGGGGAATATCGGCCTTTATTTATCTTCACCCCGATTCGCAACCGCTCCCCGTAACCGAGCGGCCCGCCGGTACGCTGTCGGAGGAACGGGGTTCCATTCCGTACGACCCGGCGCCGCGCAAGCCCGAGGCCATCAAACCGGCGCCGACGTTTTTCGGTTACCCCTGCGACGGCGATTGCTCCGATGACAGGGCGGGATACAAATGGGCGGAAGCCCGGGGGCTTAGCGATCCCGATAGCTGCACGGGCGACTCTGGCGAGTTCATCGAGGGCTGTCGAGTCTACGCGCGACGCAATCCGGCCTATCAATTGAACGATCGACGCGACTGAGCTTTGCAAGAAGCGATAAAAGTCGCTGTAAAATCCCCTGATATCGGAAATTTCGCGCGGGAACGCTCCGGCTCCAGACTGCGTCCACCGCCATACCCGCACAGGAAACCTACATGAAACTCAAGGATAAAGTCGCCATCGTCACCGGCGCCGCGGCAGGCATCGGCAGGGAAATTGCGGTCACTTACGCACGCGAGGGCGCGAGGGTCGCGATCGCCGACCTGAACCTCGCGGCGGCGAACGCCACTGCGGCGGAATTGCGAGCTGCGGGCGGCCAGGCGATGGGTGTTGCGATGGACGTCGTGAACGAAGACGCGGTCAACAAGGGGGTCGCGGCGGTGGTCGCGGCCTACGGCGGCGTCGACATCCTGGTAAGCAACGCCGGCATCCAGATCGTCCATGCGATCGACGAGTTTCCGTTCGCGGAATGGAAGAAGTTGCTGGCGATCCACCTGGACGGCGCTTTCCTCACCACCAAGGCCTGCCTGCCGCACATGTACAAGGCCGGCCGCGGCGGCAGCGTCATCTACATGGGCTCGGTGCACTCCAAGCTCGCGTCGGTGTTGAAGGCGCCCTACGTCACCGCCAAGCACGGCCTGCTCGGTCTCGCCAAGACGGTGGCGAAGGAAGGCGCGAAGCACGGCGTGCATGCCAACGTGATCTGCCCGGGCTTCGTGCGCACTGCGCTGGTCGAGAAACAGATTCCGGAACAGGCGAAAGAATTGGGCATCAGCGAAGCGCAGGTCATCAAGGACGTGATGCTGAAGGAAACCGTCGATGGCGAGTTCACCACGCTGCAGGACGTCGCGCAGGTCGCGCTGTTCTTCGCCGCGTTCCCGACCAACGCGCTTACCGGCCAGTCGCTGGTGGTGAGCCACGGCTGGTTCATGGAGTGACCTTCCAGCCGGGATGAGTGCGCCGACCGTACCCGCCACCCAGTTCGATCCGTCTTCCGCCCGCTTCGGTTCCTCGCGCTCGCAAAAGCGCATCGAAGACGACCGGCTGCTGACCGGCAAGGGCCAGTACAGCGACGACCGCGCGCTGCCGCGCCAGGCCTGGCTCGTGTTCCTGCGCTCGCCCTACGCGCACGCGAAAATCGCGTCGATCGACCTCGCGGCGGCGCGCGCCGCGCCGGGCGTGGTCGGCGCCTGGTCGATGGCGGACCTGAGACAGGACGGCGTCGGCCACATCCCGTTTCCGCCGCTGTTCAAACGCGCGGACGGCTCGCCGATGGCTGCCCCGCCGCGCACGCCGCTCGCCGAGGGCAAGGTCTACTACGCCGGCCAGCAGGTAGCGGCGATCGCCGCGGAAACGCGCGAGCAGGCGCAGGATGCGGCCGAGCTCGCCGCCGTGGAATACGAAGACCTGCCCAGCGTGACCGACGCGAAGCGCGCGCTGGCGGCGGACGCGCCGTTGCTCTGGCCGGAAGCCGCCGGCAACGTCGCCGCCGAGATGCGCCATGGCGACGCGGCGAAGACCGATGCGGCCTTCGCGCGCGCCTCGCACGTCACGCGGCTTTCGCTGCACAACCAGCGCCTGAACGCGATGGCGCTCGAGCCGCGCTGTTCGATCGCGGTCTACGGGGAGGGACGCTGGACGCTGACCACGCAGAACCAGACGCCGAGCGGCGCGCGCGATTCGCTCGCGGCCGTGTTCAAGACCAAGCCGGAGCAGTTCCGCGTCGTGGTCGGCGACATGGGCGGCGGCTTCGGCATGAAGACCGGGCTAGCCAACGAGGACGCGGTGCTCTGCTACGCGGCGCGCAAGCTCGGCCGCCCGGTGAAATGGCGCGCCGAGCGCAGCGAAGAATTCCTCGCCGCACACATGGGCCGCGACCAGCATGACGAGGCCGAGCTGGCGCTCGACCAGGAGGGCCGGATCCTCGGCCTGCGTGCCCGGGTCACGGCGAATTTCGGCGGCACGCCGGTCGGCTCGACCGCGATCATCCCGCTGATGATCGGCCCCAAGGTGCTGACCACCGTCTACGACGTGCCGGCGGTGGACTACCTCGCGCGCGGCGCGCTGACCAACACCATGGCCACCGGCGCTTACCGCGGCGCCGGCCGGCCGGAAGCGAACTACCTGATGGAGCGCCTGGTCGAGCAGGCGGCGCGCGAGATGAAGCTCGACCCGGCGGAAGTCCGCCGGCGCAACCTCATCGCGCCCGCGGCGCTGCCGTACCGCACCTACATGGGCGACACTTACGACTCGGGCGTGTTTGCGCGGATTCTCGAGCGTGTTCTCGCTGCCGCCGACTGGAACGGCTTCGGCGAAAGAAAGCAACAATCGGGGCGGCGCGGCAAGTTGCGCGGCCGCGGACTGTCGCTGTATCTGGAATGGACCGGCGCGATCCCGACCGAGACGGTGGACATCGAGGTCGCGGCCGACGGGACGGTGACCGTGTTTTCCGGGACCATGGCGATGGGGCAGGGGCTGGAAACCTCCTACACGCAGCTGGTCACCGAAGTGCTGGGCGTCGACCCGGCAAATATAAAGATCGTCCAGGGCGACACCGACCGCGTCAACGGCGTCGGCAGCGTCGGCTCGCGCTCGGCCTTCGTCGGCGGCTCCGCGGTGGTCGCGGCGGGGCGCGTGGTCATCGCGCGCGGCAAGGAACTCGCGGCCGAAGCGCTGGAGGCGTCGGCACCCGACATCGAGTACCGCAACGGCCGTTTCGCCATCGCCGGCACGGACCGGGCGATCGAACTCGCGGCGCTTGCCGGGCGGCAGCCCGAAAAGCGCATCCGCGTCTCGGCGACGGAGACGCCGTCGGCGCCTTCCTGGCCGAATGGCGCGCAGGCCTGCGAGGTGGAAATCGACCCCGCTACCGGCGTCGTCGAGGTCGCGTCGATCGCCAGCGTGGACGACATCGGCCGCATCATCAACCATATGATCGTCGAAGGGCAGGTGCATGGCGGCATCGCGCAGGGCATCGGCCAGGCGCTCTACGAGCGCGTCGCCTACGATCCGGACGGCGGCCAGCTGCAGACCGGCTCGTTGATGGACTACGGCGTGCCGCGCGCCGACCAGATGCCGCCGATGCGCAGCGACTTCGAGGAAAGCGCGCCCTGCAAGACCAACCTGCTCGGCGTCAAGGGTGTGGGCGAGCTTGGCACTATCGGCGCAACGCCGTCCGTGGTGAACGCTGTGCTAGATGCGCTGGCGGAGCGGGGCGTGAAGCACATCGAGATGCCATGCACACCGGAGCGGGTCTGGCGGGCGCTTCAATCGGGCGCATAGGAGATCGGCAGCTCCGTTTGCTGGCGCTGGCGGTGCTGGCCTCGCTTGCCCTGCACCTGCTTGTTTTCTATGTGCTGCCGATCCTGGAGGACGCCATCAAGGCGCCCGCCTGGCCGCTGACGGCGCGCCTGGCGAAACCCCCGCCGCCCGAGTCGCCCAAGCCCGAGACGCTGGCGCCGCGCCTGGCGGCGCCTCATCCGGTTCCGTCGGCGAAAGCTGCGCCGCGACGGTCCGCTCCCGCGCCGGTTCCGGCAGCGCCGGTATTGAGCGTCGAATCGCCCCAGCGGTCCGCGGAACCCGAATTTACGGTGCCCGCGGTTCCACCGGCGCCTGTTGCGGCAACACCGGGGCCGCAGGCGTCGGCGGCGAGCGCCAGTCCGGCGCCCGCATCCGCGGCGGGCGGACCGGATCCGGGCAGCGTAGCGCGCTACCGCCTTGCGCTGATGGAGACCGCGCGCCGCTACAAGCGCTATCCGCGCATCGCGCAGGACAACAACTGGGAGGGCCGCGTCGAACTGCGCATCGCCTTCGCCGGCAGCGGTGCGATTTCGTCGATGACGGTAAAAAAGGGCGCCGGCCACGTGGTGCTGGATGAAGAGGCGCAGTCCCTGCTCCGCAAGGCGCAGGCAGAGGTCGCAATCCCGCCCGCGCTGCGCGGCAAGGCCTTCGCGCTGGAAATTGCGGTGGATTTCTTCCTGAAGGACGACGCGCGCTGAACTACTGCAGCGGCTCGATGTGCCGCGCTCCGCTGTAGCGTTGCGACCAGTAGGCGCTCTTCAGCGACTCGATGCGGACCTGCGCGCCGGTTTTCGGCGCGTGCACGAACCTGCCGTCGCCCAGGTAGATGCCGACATGCGAGTACGGCTGCTTCTGCGTGTCGTAGAACACGAGATCGCCCGCCTGCAGTTCCGCTAGACTCACCGGGATGCCGGCCTTGCTTTGCGCTGCCGTGTTGTGCGGCAGGCGTATGCCCCAGGCCTCGCGGTAGATGTGGGCGACGAGGCCGCTGCAGTCATAGCCGCTAGCCGGCGATCCGCCGCCGTAGCGGTAATCGACGCCGAGCGCGAGCAGGGCCTGCAGCAGGGCTTCGGAGCGTTCCGCGCGCGGCGCTGGCGGCGCCACAGTGGCTGGTGCAAAGCTGCCGCAACCCGTAAGAGCTATGGAAAATATCATTGAAAACAGCGCATTGCGGACCATAATTCAAGCAATTTAGTGCTAAAAGCCGGAGAAAGCAACTACACGCCCATGATTCAGGTTGCGCTGCAGCGCGTATTCGCGGCGCAAGGTCCGCTGGCCGCGCAGGTGCCGGGCTATCGGCCGCGGCCCCAGCAAATCGAGATGGCGCAGGCGATCTTCGGGGCGATCGAATCCGGCGGCTCGCTCGCGGTGGAAGCGGGCACCGGCACCGGCAAGACCTTCGCCTACCTGGTGCCGGCGCTGCTTGCCGGCGGCAAGGTGATCGTCTCCACCGGCACCAAGACGCTGCAGAACCAGCTTTACGACCGCGACCTGCCCGCGGTACGCGAGGCCCTTGCCGCCGGTTCGGTGGCGGCCTTGCTCAAGGGCCGCGCCAACTATGTCTGCCTGTACCGCCTGGAGCGCGCGGGCAAGGAAGGCCTGCTGGAAACGCGCGAAGACGCGGCCCGGCTGCGCCGCATCGAGCATTTTGCCCGCACCACGATCACGGGCGACCGCGCCGACCTGGCGGAGGTGCCCGAGGATGCGGCGGTCTGGCAGCAGGCGACCTCGACCCGCGAGAACTGCCTAGGCCAGGAGTGCCCGAACTACAAGGACTGCTTCGTGATGCGCGCGCGCAAGAACGCGCTCGCCGCCGACGTGGTGGTGGTCAACCACCACCTGTTCTTCGCTGACGTAGCGCTGCGCGACGAGGGCATCTCGGAACTGCTGCCATCCTGCAACACGGTGATTTTCGACGAGGCGCACCAGCTGCCGGAGACCGCGCGCCTGTTCTTCGGCGAAACGGTATCGACAGCGCAGCTGGTGGAGCTAGCGCGCGATGCGCGCCTGGAACTGCGCGCCGCGGGCGGCGGCTCGCCGGAACTCGACCGCATCGCATCGAAGCTCGACAAGGCGGCGCGCGATCTGCGGCTGTGTTTTTCCAAGGAGGGCGTGCGCCTCGGCTGGACGCAGGCATTGCGCGAGGCGGGTTTCGCGGACGCGCTGCAGTCTCTCGCCGCGGCGATCGAAGCGCTGCGAGCGCCCCTCGCGGAACAGTCGGAGCGCACCGAAGGCCTCGGCGCCTGCTCGCGCCGCTGCTCGGAGGCGGGAGCGCTGCTCGCGCGCATCCGTGAGGAAGCCGCGAAGAACGAGGTGCGCTGGGTCGAGGTGTTCGGCCAATCGCTGCAGCTGCACGTCACGCCGCTGGTGCCTGCGGAGCTGTTCCGCAAGCAGATGGCGGACCATCCGCGCGCCTGGATCTTTACTTCGGCGACGCTGGCGATGGGCGAGGATTTCTCGCATTTCAAGCGCGAGCTCGGCATCGAGGAGGCGGCGGCGCATGCCTGGCCCAGTCCTTTCGATTTTGCGCGCCAGGCGCTGCTGTATTCGCCCAAGGGCCTGCCCGCCGATCCGAACGACCCGGGCTATACCGATGCCGTGGTGCAAGCCGCGCTGCCGGTGCTGAAGGCGAGCCGCGGCCGTGCTTTCCTGCTGTTCACCTCGCACCGCGCGCTGCGCCGCGCGCACGAACTGCTGAAGAACCGGATAGATTTCACCTACCCGCTGCTGGTGCAGGGCACCGGTTCGCGCAGCGACCTCCTGGTCCGCTTCCGGTCGCTGGGCAACGCAGTGCTGCTCGGCGCGGCCTCGTTCTGGGAAGGCGTGGACGTGCGCGGCGAGGCGCTGTCGGTGGTGCTGATCGACAAGCTGCCGTTCGCGCCGCCCGACGACCCGGTGCTGGCCGCGCGCATCGAGGCACTGCGCAACGAGGGCGGCAACCCGTTCATGGACTACCAGCTGCCGCAAGCGGTGCTGCAGCTGAAGCAGGGCGCCGGCCGGTTGATTCGCGACGAGGACGACCGCGGCGTGCTGGTGCTCTGCGACCCGCGGCTGTACACGAAATCCTACGGCCGCGTGGTGCGCGCCAGCCTGCCGCCGATGAAACAGACCCGCGCGATCGCGGACGTGGAAGCGTTCTTCGCTAGAATCCCGGAATGAAAATCCTCATCACCGGGGGCGGCGGGTTCCTCGGCTTCAAACTCGCAAAAACGCTGCTCGCCCGCGGCACGCTGGGCGGCAAGAAGATCGACGGGATCAGCTTGCTCGATGGCGCGTTTCCGCCTGCCGCGGCAAAAGAATCCCGCCTCAAGACGGTGACGGGCGACGTCTCCGACGAGAAAACCATCGCCGGCGTCTGCACCCCCGATACCGACGCGGTGTTCCATCTCGCCGCGGTGGTGAGCGGTGCGGCCGAGGCCGATTTCGACCTCGGCATGCGCGTCAACTACAAAGGCATGGAGCTGCTGCTGGCGCAGATGCGGAAATGTGCCAGGCCGCCGCGCCTCGTCTATACGAGCTCGGTGGCGGCGTTCGGCGGCGACCTTCCGGCGGTGCTGGACGATTCCACCATCGCCAACCCGCAGACTTCCTACGGCGCGCAGAAGGTGATCGGCGAATACCTGGTCAGCGACTACTCCCGCAAGGGCTTCATCGACGGCCGCTCGCTCCGGCTGCCGACCATCGTGGTGCGCGCCGGCAAGCCGAACGCCGCCGCGTCTTCGTTTGCGAGCGGCGTCATCCGCGAGCCGCTCAACGGCGTGGTGTCGGAGTGCCCGGTCGCGCCGGAGACCGGGGTCTGGCTGCTGTCGCCCGGCAAGGTGGTGGACGCCTTCATCCATGCCTGGGAGCTGCCGCCCGAGGCCTGGGGCGCGCAGCGCTGGCTCAACCTGCCGGGCATCACCGCGAGCGTCGCGCAGATGGTCGACGCAATGCGCAGGGTAGCGGGTGATGCGGCGGCGAAACGGGTGGTCTACAAGGCCGATGCGCGCATCCAGGCGATCGTGAAGACCTGGCCGGTAAATTTCCGCACGCCGCGCGCGCTGGCGATGGGCTTCAAGCCGGATCCCGATGTGGAATCCGTGATCCGCGACTACATCGCGGATGAAAACATCAGGCTCTAGCCGGCTACCAATCGGGATCCCAGAGCTTCCACCAGGGCGCGGTGCGCGTCGCCTTGCCGGTGAGGTACTTGCTTTCCGGGAAGTTCTTGCGCATCACGCGGTCGGCCGCGTCGCGCAGGTCGTCCATGCCGAGCGAGTCGTAGGCCTTGACCATGATGAACACCGCCTCCTCGATCGCCGGCGCATTCGGGTAGTTCAGCACCGCGTACTGCGCGCGGTTGGCCGCGGCGACGTAGGCGCCGCGCTTCATGTAGTAGCGCGCCACGTGCACCTCGTACTGGGCGAGCGAGTTCACCAGGTAGCGCATGCGCGCGCGCGCATCCTCGGCGTATTTCGAGTCTGGGAAGCGGGTGATCAGGTCCTTGAAGGCCTCGAAGGATTCGCGCGTGCCCTTCGAATCGCGCTCTGACATGTCCGGGTTGTCGATGATGCTGAACAGGCCCTGGTTCTCGTTGAAATTGACCAGCCCCTTGAGGTAGTACGCGTAGTCGATGTTGGGGTGGTTGGGGTAGAGCTTGATGAAACGGTCGGCGGCGGCGATCGCCGAGGCGCGCTGGCCGTCCTTCCAGTACGCGTAGGCGACATCCAGCTGGGCCTGCTGCGCGTATTTTCCGTAGGGATAGCGCGCTTCGAGCTTCTCGAGGTACTTGATCGCCTTGTCCCAGGTCTTCGAGTCCATGGCGTCCTTGGCCTCGCCGTACAGCTTCTGCGCCGACCAGCCGGCGGTTTCGTCTTTTTCGCCCGGCAGCAGGCCGCAGCCGGACAGCAGCAGAGAAGCGGCGGCGGCGGCGGGGAAAAACAGAGCAAGTAAACTTCGCTTCATGGCAAAAAATTATACTGCCGATGAGAAGGCGCTAGCCGTTCCGCGCGAGCTCGCGGGACTGCGCCTGGACCAGGCGCTGGTGAAAATGTTCCCGCAGTATTCGCGCAATCGCCTGCAGGCATGGTTGAAGAGCGGCAACATCCTCGTCGACGGTTCGCGGGGGCTGGGAAAATCGATCGCAAGCGGCGGCGAGAAGATCGCGCTCGCGCCGCCGCCCGCGCCCGACGCGGCACAGCCGCCGGCGCAACGCATGGCGCTGAAGATCGTGTTCGAAGATGCCGACCTGATCGTCGTCAACAAGCCTGCCGGGCTGATCGTGCATCCCGGCGCGGGCAATCCCGACCGCACACTGATGAACGCACTGCTCGCGCACGAGCCCAGGCTGCGCCTGGTGCCGCGCGCCGGCATCGTGCACCGCCTGGACAAGGACACCAGCGGCCTGATGGTGGTGGCGCGCAACCTCACGGCGCAGGCGCGCCTCGCCGCGCAGCTCGCCGGGCGCAGCGTCAAGCGCGTCTACTTAGCGCTGGTGCATGGCGTGCCGCCCGCGCACGGCACGGTCGAGGCGTCGATCGGCCGCGATGCGCGCGTTCGCACGCGCATGGCGGTGACCGAGCGCGGCAAGGAAGCCCGCACCAACTACCGCGTGCTGGAGCAATTCAGCCGCGCCGCGCTGCTGCAGTGCCGGCTCGATACCGGCCGAACGCACCAGATCCGCGTCCACCTGCAGCACATTGGCCATCCTTTGCTGGGCGACCCCGTCTACCGGCGTGGCGTGCGCCGCACCGTGGACTTTCCCCGCCAGGCGCTGCACGCCGCGGAACTGGAGCTCGTGCATCCGCGCAGCGGAAAGCCGATGGCCTGGAGCGTGCCGCTGCCGGCCGACATGAAGAAACTCCTCGCGGGGTTGCGCCGCGCAGGCTCCGATGCGGGTTGAGACGATCGCGCCCGACTGGTCTGCACCAGCGCGTGTGCGCGCGCTCGTCACGACGCGCGCGCTGGGCGACGTGAAGAGCGACGAAGGTCGCGCCCGATTGCGCGCGCGGCTGCCTGCGGAACCGCGCTGGCTGACGCAAGTGCATGGCATCCGCGTCCTGGACGCTGCGCAAGTCGAAGACCGCCCGGAAGCCGATGCCTCGATCACCCGCGACAAGGACGTCGTCTGCACGGTCATGGCCGCCGATTGCATGCCGGTGTTGCTGGCGGATGAGCGCGGTGAAGTGGTCGGCATCGCGCATGCCGGCTGGCGCGGCCTCTCGGCCGGCGTGATCGAGGCCACGGTGGCGGCCATGGGCCTGCGCGCCGGCCGCCTGCTGGCCTGGCTCGGGCCCGCCATCGGGCCGGGCGCCTACGAAGTCGGCGAGGAAGTGCGCGCCGCGTTCCTGCGGCGGGACGCGCTATCAGAATTGGCCTTCACCTCCACGCGTCCTGGTCATTGGCTACTCGATCTCTATGCCGTGGCGAGGCAGCGCCTTGCGGCCCTTGGCGTGACGCGGGTATCCGGCGGCGGGTTCTGCACGGCGACGGACAGCGCTCGCTTTTATTCCTACCGAAGAGACAAAACCAGCGAGCGTATGGCGGCATCGGTCTGGTTGGCCTAGTACAATCCCGGCCCCCATGTCGTCGCTTAGCTGGATCGTGCTTGCCAGCCTGGCCGGCGGAGTCCTCTCCGCGGGCGCGGCGGCGTTCGCGCTGTTCCTGCGCGCGTCGTGGATATCGCAGCTGGTTTCGTTCGCGATCGGCGCGCTGCTGGGCGCCGCTTTCCTCGAAGTGATCCCGCATGCTTTCGAGAACGGCGAACCGCACAAGGTCGCGGGCGCAATCCTGGGCGGCATCCTGGTGTTCTTCGTGCTGGAAAAACTGCTGCTGTGGCGGCACTCGCATGAGGGACATGATGGCGATCGCGACGTCGCGGTGGCGCACGCGCCCGGCCACGGCCACGGCCATGATCACGGCCGTTCCGGCGCGCTGATCGTGGTGGGCGACACGATCCACAATTTTCTCGACGGCATCCTGATCGCCGCCGCCTTCCTGCAGAGCACGCAACTGGGCATCATCACCGCGCTCGCCATCGTCGCACACGAGATCCCGCAGGAAGTCGGCGATTTCGTGATCCTGCTCAACTCCGGCTATTCGAAGCTGAAGGCTTTCGTCGTGAACATGCTGTCCTCCTGCGCCACGCTGGTGGGCGGCGTGCTCGGCTACTACGCACTGCGAGTGGTCGAAAGCTGGATGCCGATGCTGCTGGGCGTCGCCGCCGCGAGCATGATCTACGTCGCGGTCGCCGACCTGATCCCGGGTTTGCACCGCCGTCCCGAATTGCGCGCGACTTTTTCGCAGACCGTGCTGATCGCCCTGGGCATCGGTTCCATCGCGCTCGCGCGGGTACTGCTTGGGGACTTGCAATAGGTATTTGTGCGGCGCAAAATCCGGAGTTGTCATTCCTCGTTCCGTTCAAGGCCCCCATCTGCAGCACTTGGTTTCCAATCCGCCGGGCACTCCTGATCCCGCCAAGCTGATGGCGAGCTTGATGCAGGACTCGGCGCGCTTCGCCCTGCTGCAATCGGGCTACCTCGCCAAGCAGGCCCAGCTCTGGTCGGCGATGCTGGGAGAAAAAAAAGCTCCGCTGGTCGCGCCCGAACCGGGCGACCGCCGCTTTGCGGCCAGGGAATGGCAGGACAATCCCTACTACGCCTACGTCAAGCAGTCCTACCTGCTCGCGGCGCGCTTCCTGACCGAGCTTGCCGAGAGCACCGAGCTCGACGCCAAGTCGAAGGAGCGACTGCGGTTCGCGGTAAAACAGTGGTGCGACGCCATGTCGCCGGCCAATTTCGCCGTCACCAATCCGGCGGTACTCAGGCAGGCGCTCGCCTCCAACGGGGAAAGCCTGACGCGCGGGCTCGCCAACCTGATCGCTGATACGCAGCGCCAGCGCATCAGCCAGACCGACGAAGCGGCGTTCGAGGTGGGGCGCAACATCGCGCTGACGCCCGGCGACGTCGTCTACGAGAACGACCTGATCCAGCTCATCCAGTACCGGGCCGCGACGCCGCAAGTCGGCGCGCGGCCGCTGGTCATCTTTCCTCCCTGCATCAACAAGTACTACATCCTCGACCTGCGGCCGGAAAATTCCTTCGTGCGCTATGCGGTCGAGCAGGGACACACGGTGTTCATGGTTTCATGGCGCAATGTTCGCCCGGAGCAGGGCCCGCGGGTCACGAGCCTGGATTGGGACGACTACCTCGAGCTGGGCGTGCTGAAGGCCCTCGGCGTGGCGAAGGCCATCGCCCGAAGCGACCGCGTCAACGCCCTCGGCTTCTGCGTGGGCGGCACGCTGCTCGCCGCGGCGCTCGCGGTGCAGGCCGCGAGGGGCGAGGACGAGGTGGCGAGCTCGACCTATCTCGCCACCATGCTCGACTTCGAATCGCCCGGCCAGCTCGGCCTCTTCATCGACGAGAGCGCGGTGGCGGCGAGGGAGGCCTCGATCGGCAAGGGCGGGATCCTTCCCGGCGCGGACCTCGCTGCGACCTTCAACGCGCTGCGCGCCAACGACCTCGTCTGGCCCTACGTGGTCAACAATTACCTGATGGGCGGCGCGCCGGCGGCCTTCGACCTGCTTTACTGGAACGCCGACAGCACCAACCTGCCGGGACCCATGTACTGCAGCTACGTGCGCAATACCTATCTCGAGAACAAGCTGCGCGTTCCGGGCGCGCTCGAGAACCTCGGCGTGCCGGTGAATCTCGGCAAGGTGGACCGGCCGGCGTTCATCGTCGCCACGCGCGAGGACCACATCGTGCCCTGGCGCGCGGCCTACCGCTCGCTCGGACTGCTCGGCGGCAAGAAGAAGTTCGTGCTCGGCGCGAGCGGCCATATCGCCGGCATCGTCAATCCCCCTGCGGGAAACAAACGCAGCTTCTGGCTGTCCGAGAACCATTCCGAAAATCCGGATGACTGGCTCGCGCAGGCGCAGGAGCGGCGCGGCAGCTGGTGGCCGGAGTGGGCGCAGTGGATGGAACGTTTCAAGTGCGGCACGCGCGACGCGCCGGCGCAGACCGGCAGCGCGCAATATCCGGCGATCGAGCCTGCGCCCGGTCGCTACGTAAAACAGCAGGCCGCAGTGGCCTGACGCAGGCTTAACCAGGAGAACCACATGGAAGAGATCGTCATCGTAGGCGCGGCGCGGACCGCGATCGGCAAGTTCGGCGGCTCGCTCGCCAGCGTGCCCGCGGCCAAGCTCGGCGCGCACATCATCCGCAAGGTCCTCGAGCGCGCGGGCGTTTCGCCCGACCAGGTGTCCGAGGTCATCATGGGCCAGGTGCTGACCGCCGCCGTCGGCCAGAACCCGGCGCGCCAGGCCTCGATCTGGGCCGGCCTGCCGGACATGGTGCCGGCGATGACCATCAACAAGGTCTGCGGCTCGGGCCTGAAGGCGGCGATGCTGGGCGCGCAGTCGATCGCCAACGGCGACGCCGACATCGTGGTCGCGGGCGGCCAGGAAAACATGAGCGCCGCGCCGCACGTGCTGAACGGCTCGCGCGAAGGCTTCCGCATGGGCGACGCGAAGATGGTGGATTCGATGATCGTCGACGGCCTGTGGGACGTCTTCAACCAGTACCACATGGGCGTGACCGCCGAGAACGTCGCCAGGGAGCAGGCGGTGACGCGCGAGGAGCAGGACGAATTCGCGGTGAAGAGCCAGAACAAGGCCGAAGCGGCGCAGAAGGCGGGCCGCTTCAACGACGAGATCGTTCCCTACGAAGTGCCCTCGCGCAAAGGTCCTGTGGTGTTCGGCGTGGACGAATTCCCGCGACACGGCGCGACGCTGGAGGCAATGAAGGGCCTCAAGCCTGCGTTCGACAAGAACGGCACCGTGACCGCGGCCAACGCATCAGGCATCAACGACGGCGCCGCAGCCGTCGTCCTCGCCTCTGCAAAGAAAGCCAAGGAACTGGGGCTGAAGCCGCTCGCGCGCATTAAGGCCTTCGCCTCGGCGGGCGTCGACCCGAAGTACATGGGCATGGGCCCGGTGCCGGCGAGCAAGCGCTGCCTGTCGCGCGCGGGGTGGACGCCGAAGGACCTCGACCTGATGGAAATCAACGAGGCCTTTGCTTCGCAGGCGATCGCGGTGAACCGGCAGATGGGCTGGGACACCTCCAGGGTCAACGTCAACGGCGGCGCGATCGCGCTCGGCCATCCAATCGGCGCATCGGGCTGCCGTATCCTCGTCACGTTGCTGCACGAAATGCAGAAGCGCGACGCGAAGAAGGGCCTCGCCTCCCTCTGCATCGGCGGCGGCATGGGCGTGGCGCTGGCGGTAGAACGCTAGCGTTCCGAGTCGATTCATGAGCGCAGTTCTGAAAGCCGAGGCGGTTCCGAAGCGCGTGGTCTTCGTCACCGGCGGCATGGGCGGCATCGGCAGCGCGATCTGCCGCCGCCTGGCCGCGGCCGGCCATACCATCGTCGCCGGCTGCCTGCCGGGCTACGAACGCAAGGAGGAGTGGCTCGGTGCGATGCGCCGGGACGGCTTCCGCGTGCACGCCGCCGAGGGCAACGTCGCCGACTACGAGAGCTGCGCCGGCATGTTCTACAACGTGCGCTCGATAGTGGGGAACGTCGACATCCTCGTCAACAACGCCGGCATCACGCGCGATTCGCTGTTCAAGCGCATGACCGAGCGCGACTGGAACGAGGTGATCAATACCAACCTGAACAGCGTGTTCAACGTCACGCGGCAGGTGATCGACGGCATGGTCGAGCGCGGCTGGGGCCGCATCGTCAACATCTCCTCGGTGAATGCGATCAAGGGGCAGTTCGGCCAGACCAATTATTCCGCGGCCAAGGCCGGCATGGCCGGCTTCTCCAAGGCGCTCGCGCAGGAAGTGGTGAAGAAGGGCGTGACGGTGAATACCGTGTCACCGGGTTATGTCGAGACCGATCTGGTGATGGCGATCCGCGCCGACGTGCGCCAGCAGATCGTCGATTCGATTCCGATGGGCCGCCTCGCCAGGCCCGAGGAAATCGCCGCGGTGGTCGCGTTCCTGGCCTCGGAGGAGGCCGGCTACATCACCGGCGCGAACATCTCGGTCAACGGCGGCATGCACATGATGTAGTAGACTGGCTTCGAACCTTGGAGGAGGGAAAAGATGGCGAAGAAAGTTGCGGTGGTCACCGGCGGCATGGGCGGATTGGGCGAATCGATCACGACCAAGATGGCGGACGCCGGCTACAAGGTGGTGGTGACGTACTCGCCATCGAACACCAAGTACAAGTCCTGGCTGGACGAGATGAAGGGCAAGGGCTACGCCTTCTCGGCCTACCCGGTGGACGTGGTGGCTTACGAAGACTGCGCCGCCAAGTGCGCGCAGATCCAGAAGGAGTGCGGCAACATCGACATCCTGGTCAACAACGCCGGCATCACGCGCGACATGACCTTCAAGAAGATGGGCAAGAGCGACTGGGACGCGGTGATGCGCACCAACCTGGATTCCTGCTTCAACATGACCAAGCAGGTAATGGACGGCATGGTCGACCGCAGCTGGGGCCGCGTGATCAACGTGTCGTCGGTCAACGGACAGAAGGGCGCCTTCGGCCAGACCAACTACTCGGCCGCCAAGGCCGGCATCCACGGCTTCACCAAGGCGCTCGCGCTGGAAGTGGCGAGGAAGGGCGTGACCGTGAATACGATTTCGCCGGGCTACATCGGCACCAAGATGGTGACCGCGATCCCGAAGGAGATCCTCGATTCCAAGATCCTGCCGCAGATCCCGGTCGGCCGCCTCGGCAAGCCCGAGGAAATCGCCGGCCTGATCATCTATCTCTGTTCCGAAGAGGCTGCGTTCGTGACCGGGGCCAACATCTCGATCAACGGCGGCCAGCACATGTACTAAAGGAGTAGACTGAATGTCAGCGAATCCAGAGGAAAAGATGGAACATCCGGTGCGTCTGATCAAGAAGTACCCCAACCGCCGGCTCTACGACACCAAGACGTCGAGCTACATCACGCTCGCCGACGTCAAGCAGATGGTGGTCAAGAACGAGGAATTCCAGGTAGTCGACGCGAAGAGCAACGAGGACCTGTCGCGCCAGATCCTGCTGCAGATCATCCTCGACGAGGAGTCGGGCGGCATGCCGATGTTCTCCTCCGACCTGCTGTCGCAGATGATCCGCTCCTACGGCAGCGCCATGCAGGGCTTCATGGGTTCCTACCTGGAGAAGAACCTCGAGGGCTTCCAGCAGATGCAGAAGGCGCTGCAGGACCAGTCGCAGAAGCTCTACGGCGACAACTCGAAGAGCTCGCAGGAAATCTGGGCGCAGTTCATGAACATGCAGGGACCGGCGATGCAGGGCCTGATGCAGGCCTACATGGAGCAGAGCCAGAAGATGTTCGCGCAGTTCCAGGACCAGATGCAGAACCAGGCGCGCAACATGTTCACCGGCTTCCAGTTTCCCGGCTTTCCCGCGCAGGGCGGCAAGAACGAACCCAACAAGTAAGCCGTAAGTAGTGGCTGTACCCAAAGTTGGTTTTGTTTCGCTGGGCTGTCCCAAGGCGCTCGTGGATTCGGAGCGCATCCTCACGCAGTTGCGCGCTGAAGGTTACGCCACTGCGCCCGACTACGTCGGCGCCGACCTCGTCATCGTCAACACCTGCGGCTTCATCGACGCGGCGGTCGAGGAATCGCTCGGTGCCATCGGCGAAGCGCTGAAGGAGAACGGCAAGGTCGTGGTGACCGGATGTCTCGGGTTCAAGAAGGATTTAATAAGAAAAAATCATCCCTCCGTCCTGGCCGTCACGGGACCCCACGACACGCCGGGGGTGATGAAGGCGGTCCACGCCCATCTTCCCAAGCCGCATGACCCGTTCATAGACCTGGTTCCGCCCCAGGGCATCAAGCTCACGCCGCAGCACTACGCCTACCTGAAGATCTCCGAGGGCTGCAACCACCGCTGCACGTTCTGCATCATTCCCTCGATGCGCGGCGACCTGGTCTCGCGGCCGTTCGGCGAGGTCATGCAGGAAGCGGAGAACCTGGCGCGCGCCGGCGTGAAGGAGCTGCTGGTGATTTCCCAGGACACGAGCGCGTACGGGGTCGACGTCAAGTACCGGACGGGTTTCCACGGCGGCAAGCCGGTCAAGACCAACCTCCTGCAACTGTGCAAAGCCCTCGGTGAGCTCGGCCTTTGGGTCCGCCTGCACTATGTCTACCCGTACCCGCACGTGGACGAGGTCATCCCCCTGATGGCGGAGGGCAAGATCCTTCCCTACCTGGACATTCCGTTCCAGCACGCCAGCGCGAGGATCCTCAAGCTCATGAAGCGCCCGGCCGCCGCCGAGAAGGTTGCGGCGCGAATTCGCGGATGGCGGCAGGCTTGCCCGGAGCTCACCATCCGGAGCACCTTCATCGTGGGCTTCCCCGGCGAGACAGAAGCGGAATTTGAAATGCTTCTT
>DATJYN010000020.1:0-10323 GCA_035499575.1 Burkholderiales bacterium
GCCGGCTGCGGCAAAGGCCCCGCTGAGGGGATCGGCGGCGTCGCGGGAGACGCGACGCCGATCACCGCCAAGGCGAACGAGCAGTTCGCCCAGTCGCTCGATCTCGCCGACGCGCGGGACATGGAGGACGCGAAGCGAGGCCTGATCGCGCGGCCCTCCGGCAAGATCCTGTCGGCGAGCGGCGCGACGCTGATCGATTTCGACGCCTACCGCTTCATCGAGGGCAAAGCGCCGCCAACCGTCAACCCGAGCCTCTGGCACCACGCCGCGCTGAACGCGCAGATCGGCCTGTTCAAGGTGACCGATGGCATCTACCAGCTGCGCGGCTTCGACATCGCGAACATGACGCTGATCGAAGGCAAGTCGGGCTGGATCGTGGTGGATCCGCTGACAGCGCGGGAGAGCGCCTCGGCCGCCATCGCTTTTGCGCGCAAACAACTCGGCGACAAGCCGGTCTCCGCGGTCATCTTCACGCACAGCCACGCCGACCATTTCGGCGGCGTGCTGGGCGTGATTTCCGCGAAGGAGGCGGCCGAGCGCAATATTCCCATCGTCGCGCCCGATGGATTCATGGCGGAGGCCACCAGCGAGAACGTCATCGTGGGCATCGCGATGGCGCGCCGCTCGATCTACCAGTTCGGCAAGAACCTTGAGCGTTCGCCGAAGGGCATGGTCGATACCGGGCTCGGCAAGGGCGTCGCCTACGGGACCATCGGCATCCTGCCGCCGACCGTCACCATCTCGCAGCCGACGCAGGAGCTCACGATCGACGGCGTACGCTTCGTATTCCACAACGTGCCGGGCGCCGAGGCGCCGGCCGAACTGAGCTTCGTGCTGCCGGAGAAGCAAGCCTACTGCGGCGCCGAAAACCTGGTCCAGACCATGCACAACCTGCTGCCGCTGCGCGGCTCCAAGGTGCGCGATGCCCTGCGCTGGGCCGGTTACCTCGACCAGGCCCTGGAGCAGACGGCCGGGACCGAGGTGTTCTTCGCGCAGCACACCTGGCCCATCTGGGGGCACGCGCGCATCGTCGAACTCATCACCAAGCAGCGCGACACCTACCGCTACATGCACGACCAGACCGTGCGCCTGATCAACGCCGGTTACACCCCGGACGAAATCGCCGACCGGATCAGGCTGCCCAAGTCCCTGGCATCCTATCTTGCCGATCGCGGCTACTACGGCGACCTGCGCCACAACGTGAGGGCGATCTACCAGTTCTACCTCGGGTTTTACGACGGCAACCCGGCCAGGCTGGATCCCCTGCCGCCGGAGGAATCGTCCAAGCACTACCTGGAGCTCTTCGGCGGCGCCGAAAAAGCCGTCGCCGCGGCGCAGACGGCCTTCGACAAGGGCGAGTACCGCTGGGCGGCCGAGCTGCTCAACCACGTCGTCTTCGCGCAGGGCGACAACAAGGCGGCCAAGGAGCTGCTCGCTCGCACCTACGAGCAGCTGGGCTATGCGGCGGAGTCGGCGACCTGGCGCAATGCCTACCTCACGGGCGCCGCGGAACTGCGCGATGGCCCGCCGAAGAAAGGCATGGACGGCAGCTTTCTTGTCGAAATGCTGGCGCAAACGCCGATCGAGCGCTTCCTGGAGGCGATGGCCACCAACCTGGACGCGGCCGCCGCCGAGGGCAAGGACTTCAAGGTCAACCTGGTGCTGTCCGACACGAAGGAGTCATTCGTGCTCTGGATCGAGAACTCGGTGCTGCATCACAAGAAGGCGCCGCCGGCTGCGGACGCGAACGCGACGCTGACGCTGACCAAGGGGATTTTCATCAAGATGATCACCGGCACCGCGGGCGTCAAGGACACGCTGCTGAGCGACGACCTGAAAGTGACCGGCAGCAAGGTCGACCTGGTGCGCTTCTTCCTGCTGATCGACAAGCCGCCCGGGAACTTCGCCATCGTTACGCCCTGAGGCGCGCCGCCTCAGGCGATGCCGAAAAGTACCATCCGCGCGCGCAGCCCGGGTCGGTTGTCGAAGAAATCGAGCGAACCGACGTGCAGCCTGGCGACGGCGCCGACCAGGCTCAGGCCCAGGCCGACGCCCGGCGTGCCCCGGCTGGCGTCGCCCCGGTAGAAGCGCTCGACGACCTTCGGCTTCTCGGCCTCGGGAATGCCGGGGCCGTTGTCCGCGACCGTGATCTCGACGGCGCCGTCCTCGCGGCGCCGGGTCTCGACCGCGACCTTGCCTTCCTCGGGCGTGAACTTGAGCGCATTGTCGATGAGGTTGCCGATCGCCTGCGCGAGCAGAACCGGATCGCAGAGGATCGGCGCCCGCCCCTTCTCGTCGAAGGTCAGGCGGATCCCCTTCAGCTCCGCCGAGGGCTGGTAGAACTCCACCGCCTTCGCCGCCGCGTCGGCGGCGTCGACTTCGATGAAGGCGGAATGGCCGGCACCGGCGTCGATCTTCGCCAGCCGCAGCAGCGCATTGAAGATGCCGATCACCCGGTCGACGTCGGCCACCGCGGCTTCCACCTCGGCGAGCATCTCCTCGTTCGAGGGGCGCAGGACCGCCACCTCCTCGAGACGCGAGCGCAGCTCGGTCAGCGGCGTGCGCAGGTCGTGCGCGATCGAATTGGAGACGTTGCGCACGCCGTGCACCAGCTGCTCGATCTGGTCGAGCATCTGGTTGATGATGCGCGAGAGCTTGTCGAACTCGTCGTCGCGCCGGCCGAGCGGCAGGCGGTGGCTCAGCTCTCCCTGCACGATGCGCATGGCGGTCTCGTTGATGCGCTCGATGCGCGCGAGCACCGTGCGCCGCACGAGCAGCCCGCCCGCGAGGCCCATCAGCGCGAACATGCCGACCGCGGTGGCGAGGCCGTACCAGAACCGGGTTTCGAGCGGCTGCAGCCGGGCGAGGTCGCGGCCGACGAGCAGGTTGTACCCGCCGGGCAGCTCCGTGCGCACGAGCGCCGCACGAATCGGGCGGCCGGAGACCGAGATGGAGACCGATGTGTAGGCGCCCGGCTCGGGCACGCCCTTCGGCCATTCATTCAGGTTGCCCGCCAGCGGTTTGAGCGATGGATCCGTCAGCAGGAGCAGGCGCTCGTTGGCGATCTGCAGCTCGACGCGCTGGGCGATGATCTTCGCCAACCCATCCGGGCCCCGTGTGTAGAAGATCCCGGCCAGGCGCTGCGCGTCCTCCTGCACCAGCTCCGCACGACCGCCGTCGACGAACACGTGCCATGCGTACCAGAGCGGCATCGCGAACAGCGAGAGCGCGACGATGCCGAGCAGCACGTAGCCGATCGACAGCGTCAGGGCCGAAGAGCGGATCACATCAGTCTCCGGCGCCCATGCGGTAGCCGGCGTTGCGCACTGTGTGCAAAAGCGGCGTCTCGGACTCGAGTTCGATCTTCTGCCGCAGCCGGCTGATGTGCACGTCGACGACGTTGGTCTGCGGGTCGAAGTCGTACTCCCAGACATTCTCCAGCAGCATGGCGCGGGTCACTACCTGGCCCTCGTGCCGCATCAGGTATTCGAGCAGCTTGAATTCCCGCGGCAGCACCAGGACCGCCCGCTCGCCGCGCGTCACCCTGCGCGACAGCAGGTCCATGTGCAGGTCGCCGACCGTCAGGCCGGTGGGCGTCGTGCCGGCCGCCGGCGTGCGGCGCGCCAGCGCGTCGAGGCGCGCCAGCAACTCGCCGAAGGCGAAGGGTTTGGTCAGGTAGTCGTCGCCGCCGCCGCGCAGCCCGCGGATGCGCTCGTCGACGTCCGAGAGGGCGCTCAGGATCAGGATCGGCGTCCGGCTGCCCGATTTGCGCAGGCTCTCGATGACCGCGAGGCCGTCGATGCCGCCCGGCAGCATGCGGTCGAGGATGATGGTGTCGTAGGGGCTGCGCGCGGCCAGCGACATGCCGTCCCTGCCGTTGTCCGCGCGGTCGACGGCATGGCCCGACGCGCGCAGGCCCTTGGCGACGAACCGCGCGACGCGCTCGTTGTCTTCCACCAGCAGTATCTTCATGGCTAGTCGCTGCCCGGCGAAGCCGCCAGCGCCGTACCGGCCGGCGCAGGCCGGCGGCGCGCCAGGCGGTTGTTCAAGCGATCGAGATACAGATAGATCACGGGGGTCGTGAACAGCGTCAGCATCTGGCTCAGCACCAGTCCGCCCACCATTGTATAGCCGAGCGGCTGGCGCAGTTCGGAGCCGGTGCCGCGGCCGAGCATCAGCGGCAACGCGGCCAGCAGCGCCGCCATGGTGGTCATCATGATCGGGCGGAAGCGCAACAGGCAGGCCTGGCGGATCGACTCCTCGGGCGACAGGTGCTGCTCGCGTTCTGCCTGGATCGCGAAGTCCACCATCATGATGCCGTTTTTCTTGACGATGCCGATCAACAGGATGATGCCGATCAGCGCGATCACCGTGAGGTCGAAGTGGAACGCGAGCAGCGTCAGCAGCGCGCCGACGCCCGCCGAAGGCAGCGTGGACAGGATGGTCAGCGGGTGGATGTAGCTCTCGTAGAGCATGCCGAGAATGATGTAGACCGCGACCAGCGCTGCGGCGATCAGGTAGGGCTGCGTGCGCAGCGAGGTCTGGAACGCCTGCGCCGTGCCCTGGAACGTGCCGATGATCGAGCGCGGCATGTGGATCGCGTAGACCTCCTTCTGGATTGCATCCACCGCCTGGCCGAGCGCGTAGCCGGGCGCCAGGTTGAACGACAGCGTGACCGCCGGGAATTGGGCCTGGTGGTTGATCGACAGGAACGCGACGTGCTCGGTATCGTACCGGACGAAAGTCGAGAGCGGGATCTGCTGTCCGGTGAGCGGCGACTTCACGTAGATCTTGTTCAGGGTCTGCGGGTCGCTCTGCAGCTCCGGTGTCACCTCGAGCACGACGTGGTAGGTGTTGAGCTGCGTGAAATACTGCGCCACCTGGCGCTGGCCGAAGGCGTCGTACAGCGTCTGGTCGATGATCGCCGGCTGGATGCCGAAGCGTGCGGCCTGGTCGCGGTCGATGACGAGTTGCAGCGTGGTGCTGTTGGTCTGCTGGTCGGTGGCGACGTCGCGCAGCTGCGGCAGGTAGCGCAGCTTGGCGAGCAGCTTGGGCGCCCACTCGTTCAGCTCCTCCAGGTCCGGGTCCTGCAGCGTGAACTGGTACTGCGTGCGCGAGGTCCGCCCCCCGACGTTCAGGTCCTGCGCCGCCTGCAGAAAGAACGTGGTGCCGGGCACGCTCGCGAATTTCGCGCGCAGCCGGGCGATGATCTGGTCCGCGGTCGCCTTGCGCTCGCCGCGCGGCTTGAGACCGATCACAACGAAGCCGTTGTTGATCGGGCGCGAGCCGCCGACGAAGGTGGCCCAGCCCGCCACATCCGGGTCGTTCGCGATCACGTCGGTGAGCCGGTGCTGCAGCCGCACCATCTCCTGGAACGAGACGTCCTGCGAGGCGTCGGCCAGGCCGACGATGATGCCCGTGTCCTGCTGGGGGAAGAACCCCTTCGGCTCGATTACGTAGAGCGCCACCGTCGCGGCGAGGGTGGCGAAGAAGGTCAGCAGCGTCGCGCGCTGGTGGCGCAGCACGAAGTCCAGGCCGCGCGTGTAGTACGCCAGCATGCCTTCGAAGAAGCGCTCGCTCATCTGGTACAGGCGTCCGTGGCGCGCGTGCCGCTCGTCGCGCAGGAACAGCGAGCACATCATGGGCGACAGCGTGAGCGCGACGAATGCCGAGACCGCAATCGTCATGGTGACCGTGATGGCGAACTCGCGGAGCAGGCGCCCGATGATGCCGCCCATCAGCAGCAGCGGGATGAACACCGCGATCAGCGACAGGCTGATCGACAGGATCGTGAAGCCGATCTCCGCCGAGCCCTTGTACGCCGCCTCCATCGGCGAGAGCCCCCCTTCGATGTGCCGGTAGATGTTCTCCAGCATCACGATCGCGTCGTCCACCACGAAGCCGACGGCGATGGTGAGGCCCATGAGCGACAGGTTGTCCAGCGTGTAGCCGAGCGCGTACATCAGGCCGAAGGTGCCGAACAGCGCGAGCGGGATGGTTACGCCCGGGATGATGGTCGCCCAGATGTTGCGCAGGAACAGGAAGATCACCAGCACCACCAGGAAGATCGTCAGCGTGAGCGTGATCTCGACGTCCTCGACCGAGGCCTTGATGGTGGTGGTGCGGTCGATCACCTTGTCGATCCTGATCGACGCCGGCACCGCCGCCAGCACCTGCGGCAGCGCGGCCTCGATGCGCGACACCACGTCGATGATGTTGGTGCCGGGCTGCTTGTAGACCAGCAGCAGGATGCCGCTCTGCCCGTTCTCCCATCCCGCGAGCTGGCTGTTCTCCGGCCCGTCCACGGCCACGCCGATGTCGCGCACGCGCACCGGCGCGCCGTTCTTGTAGGCAACGATCACGTCGTTCCAGGGAGCCGCCTTCAGCAGCTGGTCGTTGTCGTAGACGACGAAGTTGCGCTTGGCGCCGTTGATCGAACCCTTGGGCAGGTTCACGGTGGCGGCTGAAATCACGCCCGCCACGTCCTCGAGCTGGATTCCCAGCGCCGCGATCTTCCCGGGGTCCACCTGCACGCGCACGGCGGGCTTCTGCTGCCCGCCGATGGACACCAGGCCGACGCCCGAGATCTGCGACATGCGCGGCAGGATCACGTTCTCGGCATAGTCGTCCACCGCGGTCAGCGGCAGGGCGTCCGAATGGATGGCGTAGATCACCACGGAAGACTCCGCCGGGTTGACCTTGCGGTAGGTGGGCGGCAGCGGCAGCGTCTTCGGCAGGAAGCCGCTCGCGGCGTTGATGGCCGCCTGCACGTCCTGGCCCGCGGCATCGATATTGCGGTCCAGTTCAAACTGGATGGTGATCTGCGTGCTGCCCAGGATGCTCGTCGAGGTCATCTGGGCGATGCCGGGGATCTGCGCGAACTGATTCTCCAGCGGCGTCGCCACGGACGAGGCCATGGTCTCGGCGCTCGCGCCCGCCAGGCTGGTGTTGACCAGGATGGTCGGGAAGTCCACCTGCGGCAGCGGCGCCACCGGCAACAGCGGAAATGCCACCAGCCCCACGAGCAAGACCGCCGCCATCAATAGCGAGGTGGCGATCGGCCTCCGGATGAAGGACGCAGAGATGTTCACTGCGCCTTGCCCTCCGCGGCAGGCTTGGCCGCGCCCTGCGCCGGCTCGGCCACCTGCACGCGGGCACCCGGCTGCAGGCGGTAGTGGTTGCTGGTCGCGACGCGCTCGCCCTCCTGCAGCCCTTTCTCGATCACGGTCACGGTGCCGACCTCCTGGCCGACCTCCAGAGGCCGCATTTCCACGGCGTCGGCGGCGGTTACGACATACGCGTACAGGCCGCGCGGGCCGCGCTGCACGGCCGTGGACGGGATGGTCAGCGCGTCGTGGCGCGTGCTCACGAGCACGTGCGCGTTGACGAAGTCGCCGGGCCAGAGCAGGTTGTCGCGGTTCTGGAAGGTCGCCTTGAGGCGGATCGTGCCGGTCGTCTGGTCGATCTGGTTGTCGACCAGCCCGACCGTACCGATGCCGAGCTGCTGCTTGCCGTCGCGCGAAAGCGCCGTGACCGCTACCGGGCCTGCGGCGAGCGCGCGATTCAGCGCGTGCAGCAATTCGCCGGGCAGAGTGAAGATCAGCGAGATGGGCTGTACCTGCGTCACGACCACGATGCCGGTGGCCGTGGCAGCGT
Source organism: Burkholderiales bacterium (assembly GCA_035499575.1). Taxonomy (GTDB): domain Bacteria; phylum Pseudomonadota; class Gammaproteobacteria; order Burkholderiales; family SG8-39; genus RBG-16-66-20. Next base: position 7,657 of record DATJYN010000020.1, read on the forward strand.
GCACGATGTTGCCGGGATCGGTCATGCGGATGCCGGTGCGTCCCTCTATCGGCGAGCGGATGGTGGTGTAGTCGAGTTGCGTCGCGGCGTTGTCGATCGCCGCCTGGTCGCCGATGATCTGCGCCTGCAGCTGGGCGACCAGCGCGCGCTGCGTCTCGAGCGTCTGCTGGCTGGTGAATTCCTCGGGCGCGAGCTTCACGTAGCGCTCCAGATCGCGCCGTGCATTGGCAAGCAGCGCCGCGTCCTTGAACTTGGCCGCGATGGCCTGGTCGTAGGCCGCCTGGTAGGGTCGCGGGTCGATCTGCGCCAGCATGTCGCCCGGCTTCACCATCTGGCCCTCGACGAAGCCCAGCCTGAGCAGTTGGCCGTCCACGCGAGGCGTCACGGCCACGGTGTAATAAGCCTGCACCGTGCCCAGGCCATCGGCGTAGATCGGCACATCGCCGCGTCGCGCCACCGCGGTCTCGATGCGCACGGGCGCCGCGGCGGCGCGCGCGCCGGGCACGGGCTTGTCCGCTGCGCCAATCACGGCCATCGCGAGCACGAGCGCCGCGCCCGCGCCGGCCATGACCAGCCGCGTCCTGCCTATCCTGCCGATCAGCTTCATGAACATGCCTCCGTGCTCCTTCATCCCGTAGTTGCTTCCTCCCGCTGCCAACCCCCGCCCAGCGCGCCGAACAGGCTCACCAGCGCCTGCAGGCGCGCGAGGCGCGCTTGTACCAGCGCGTCCTCCGCCGAGAACAGCGCCGTCTCCGTGTTCAGTACCGTGAGGATGGTGACCGTGCCCGAATGCAGCTGCGCCAGCGCGATGTCGTGCGCACGCCGCGCCTTGGTTACGGCGATCGACTGGCGTGCAACCTGCTCCCCGGTCTGCTGCACGGCCGCGAGCGAATCCTCGACGTTGCCGAAGGCCACCAGGATCGTCTTGCGGTAATTGGCCACCAGCTCGTCGTAGCGCGCCTGCGCGTAGTGATACTGGCCCGTCAGCGCCCCGCCCTCGAAGATCGGCTGGGCCAGGGTCGCAGCGACGGCAAAGACGCCGCTCGAAGATCGCAGAAGCGTGGACAGCACCGAACTGGCGGAGCCGCCCGCGGCCGTGAGCGCGATGCTGGGGAAAAAGGCCGCGCGCGCGACTTTAATGTTGGCGTTTGCGGCGATGAGCTGATCCTCGGCCTCCGCGACGTCCGGCCGCCGCACGAGCAGTTCGGAGGGCAGGCCGGGACTTACCACGGGCGACAACAGCTCCGAGAGCTGCCCCCGGGCAGCGTCCAGCGATTCCGGCGCACGGCCGGTCAACACGGCGAGCGCGTCATTCGCCTGGCGCAACTGCTGGCGCAGCGGCGGAACCGCCGCGCTCAGCGTGGCAACCGTCGTTTCCTGCTGCGCGACATCCAGCGCGGTCGCAATGCCAGCCTCGAGCTGAAGGTGCAGGCCTCGCAGGACGTATTCCGCGTTCTTCAGGTTGCCCTGCGCCACCTTCAAGCGCTCCTGCAGGCCGAGGACCTGGAAATAGGCCAGTGCAACGCCGGTCATGACCGTGAGCTCGACCGTCTGCCGGTCGTGCCGGCTCGCCGTCGCGCTCGCGATCGCGGCAGACTGCGCAGCGCGGTTCCGGCCCCAGAAATCGATTGCGTAGCTGGCGACCAGCTGGCCCGAGTACTGCGTGGTGTCCAGGTGGCTTCCGCCCGCGGTCAATTCGCGTTCGCGGATCGCCGAGCCGCCCAATCCCACCGAAGGCAGCAGCGCCGCTCCGGCGACCGTCGCAAGCGCGTCGGCCTGCCGCACGCGCGCCAGCGCGGCCACGAGGTCGTAGTTGGCGCGCCGCGCCTGCGCGATGTGCTCGTCGAGCTCGGCCGATCCGAAGCCGCGCCACCAGTCGGCGGAAGGCCAGGCCGCCTCCGCGCCCGCGCTCTCGCGCCAGGCCGCGGGCAGGGATACGTCCGGACGCTCGTACTCCGGCCCCACGCTGCAGCCGGCAATGATTGCCGACGCGGCAAGGGCAAGGCGCGCGAAGTGGATTGACCGGACAGGCATGGCCGCAGAAGTGCCGCTATGGCCAGCCAGTATAGGTGCCGACCCGCGGGCACCTCGCCCCTCCGGGCGATTAAATTTTTTTAATCTGCGCGCGCCACCTTAAGCGCGTTTTCGCAGCCGGGCGGAAAGCTACTTCTTCATCATTCCGGGCGCGTCGGGCTTGAAGCTGAACTTCTGCGTGCCGAGGGCAGCCTCGGCCATCGCGCCGCCGGTCGAGTGGGTGAACACCGCGACGCCGTGGCTGTAGTCCGCGCCCTTCGAGGCGCCGGCCTTCACGATCACCGCCGAGGCGTTTGCCTCGAACTCGAACTTGTTCTGCTTGAAGCGGTCGAGGGCCGCCTGGTCCTTGAAGAACACGATCTGGCTGAATTCCTGGATGCCGGCTTGCAGGCCGATCGAGCCGAAGCCGATCGAAGCGGCGCCGATGACCTTGTGGTTTTCGAAGAGCTCGCCATCGCCGGCGCCGCCGCCGACGATGAGTCCCGCCTTGCCGACGCGCGCGAACACCGCGTAGCCGACGGAACTCTTGAAGAAATGCTCCATGGCCGGATCGGTCTTCTTGAAGCGCGCGATGGTATTCATCACGTCCGCATGGACTTCGGCCCGGTGGGCGGCAGGATCCTTGTCCGCCGC
>DATJYN010000021.1:0-2840 GCA_035499575.1 Burkholderiales bacterium
GGCGGCGAGCCGGGGTATTGCGTGGCTAGACAGCCCTGATCGGCCATCGGCGAAATACGTTAATGGCGCTGACTCATCGGCGTTTTTAATTCAGGCCAATGAAACTTCGATCCATCGCAGTAGTTTTGACTGCATGATCGACAACATTGGACTAGCGGTCGCCGGATTGGCTGTTGTCAGCCTGCTCTATTGGCTGTTTGTGGTTGAACCGCGCACCAGCATCCATCCGGATCACTGGGGGCAAGAACCGCTCAGGCTGTGGATTTCGCTGCACTTAACCCATCCTACAAATTCGGCGCCGTATAAATTCACCCGCCCCCCAGCTTCCGCAACACCGCGTCGAGCTGATCGAGCGTCCTGTACTTGATATGCAGCGTGCCGCCCTCGCCGCGGTGATCGACTTTCACCTCCAGCCCCAGGATATCCGAGACCTGCCGCTCCAGCGCGCGGGTGTCGGCGTTCGAGGCCGCCTCGATGCCGGCGCGGATCTTCTTCTGCTGCGCCTCGAAGGTGGCGTCGCCCGGCTTGCCTTCGTCCTCGCGCACCCACTCCTCGAGCTGGCGCACGCTGTAGCCCTCGTCGATCGCCATCTCGGCGAGGATCTGCGCGTTGACGTGGCCGACCAGGAGCCGCGCGTGGCCAGCCGACAATTTGCCGGCCCGCACCAGCGCCTTCACCGGCTCGGGCAACTTCAACAGCCGCACCATGTTGGCGACGTGCGGCCGGCTCTTGCCGACGATCTGCGCCACCTGCTCCTGGGTGTGGTTGCACTGCTCCATCAGCGCGACATAGCCGGACGCCTCCTCGATGGCGTTGAGGTCGGCGCGCTGCACGTTCTCGATGATGGCGAATTCGAGCGACTGCACGTCGGTGGCGTCGACGATGGCGATCGGCACCTCGTGCAGGCCGGCGCGCTGCGCCGCGCGCCAGCGCCGCTCGCCGGCGACGATTTCATAGTGGCCGGCGCCGCCGTGCTCGCGCACCACGATCGGCTGAATGATGCCGCGCTCTTTGATCGACTCGGCGAGCTCGTTGAGCTCGGCCTCGGTGAAGGCGCGGCGCGGATTGCGCGGGTTGGGGGTGAGATGTTCGATCGGCGCCTTGCGCGGCTTGCGCGCCGGCTCGGGCGCCGCCGTTTCCTCGCCGACGTCGCCGATCAGCGACGCCAGGCCGCGTCCCAACCGCGAGTGATCCGCCATCGCCGCCGCTCCTGAACTCCGTGCCACGCTGCTTTCCTTTTGCCGTCCTGTCTTCTTCTTAATCCCTCCCCTGCAAGGGGAGGGTCGATCCGAGCGAAGCGAGGATCGGGGTGGGGTTTACGCTCCATTGCACCGCGGCCCCACCCGGCTCGCTGTGCTCGCCACCCTCCCCCTTCGGGGGATGGATAAGCTATCCCGCCTTCAGCGCGCGCTCGCGCTGGATGATCTCGGTGGCGAGGCGCAAGTAGGCTTCGCTGCCGACGCATTTCAGATCGTAGACCAGCACCGGCTTGCCGTAGGACGGCGCTTCCGAGATGCGCACGTTGCGCGGGATCACCGTGTCGTAGACCTTCTCGCCCATGTGCTGGCGCACGTCGGCGACCACCTGGTTGGAGAGGTTGTTGCGCGAGTCGTACATGGTGAGCACGATGCCGTGGATCGACAGCGTCGGGTTGAGGCTCGACTTCACCTGGTCGACCGTCTTCAACAGTTGCGACAAGCCTTCGAGCGCGAAGAACTCGCATTGCAGCGGCACCAGGATCGAGTCGGCCGCCGCCATGGCGTTGACGGTGAGCAGGTTGAGCGATGGCGGGCAGTCGACCAGTACGTAGCTGTAGTCGAATTGCCGCGGGCCGCTGTTCAGCGCCCGCAGCGCATCGCGCAGGCGGAAAGCGCGGTCGCGTTCGCGGCCGATCTCGAGCTCGAGGCCGGTGAGGTCCATGGTCGAGGGCGCGATGTCGAGCTGCGGCACCGCGGTCGCCAGCACGGCGTCGCGCATCGGCGCCTTGCCCGTGAGCACGTCGTAGGTCGACACGTGGCGCGCCTTGCGCTCGATGCCGAGGCCGGTCGAGGCGTTGCCCTGCGGGTCGAGGTCGACGACCAGGACGTGCTCGCCGATGGCGGCGAGCGCAGTGCCGAGATTGATGGCGGTCGTGGTCTTGCCGACGCCGCCCTTCTGGTTGGCGACCGCGAGCACGCGCGGCCGGCCGGCGGCGGGTTTGGCGGCCTGCGGAAACGGGACGACGTCGGGGTTATCGGTTGGCGTTTCGGACATTTGGCATTTTCCGGTTCTGTAACAGCTACTTACCGCAGTGCAATATGGCGCACAATGACGATGGCGCCGTCGGCACTGGTCAGGCTGGGCTCCGTCGAGGCCTCAAGTCTCCAATATTTAGCGGCCTCGGTCAATTCAGCCGCTACATCTTGTCCCTTCGGAAACAGACCGACCGCGCCTTTGCGCAACAAAGGAAACGCCTGATCGCACAGGGTTTTCAATGGGGCCAGCGCCCGGGCGGTCACGACATCGGCGTTTTCCGTGAAACTGTCCCCAAATTTCTCCGCCCGCTCCTGGTGGACTTGCGCCGGCAGCCCGAGTTCACGCACCACCTCGCGCAAAAAGTTGGCCTTTTTGCCCACGCTTTCGACCAGGTGGACCCTCGCCCCGGGAGTCTCGGCCAAGGCGCAGGCGATGGGGATAGCGGGGAAACCCGCGCCCGAGCCGAAGTCGACCCAGACTTTTGCGCCGGGCGCCAGCGGCAAAAGCTGCAGCGAGTCGGCGACGTGCCGCGTCCAGAGAATTGGAAGTTGCGAGGAAGCGACGAGGTTGAACTTCTTCTGCCAAAGAAGAAGCAGAGCAACGTA
>DATJYN010000022.1:0-4491 GCA_035499575.1 Burkholderiales bacterium
GCACAACTGATGCGCTCGCGAGGTTCCTGCGCACGTTGTAACTATGTAAAGGTCCGTCAGCTCCTGGCGCCACGTTTCGAAACGATCTACACATAGTTGAGATCTACACATAGGGGTCGAACCTTGCCATTGGCATCTGGCGACTCTCAGCCGATACCCGCCTTCCAGTATTCGATCAGCACCAACTCCGAGATAGACCCGAAGCGCAAAATCATGACGCACCGTCGATGGCGGAAGCGGCGTTAGCCAGTGCCATTCGATTGCAGCGGAAACTCGACGCGAATCTCCACACCAGAACCGTCCTCCAGGTTCCTTGCCAAAGCCTGCGCACCGTGAAACCCGGAGATCAGGCGCACGATGTAAAGCCCCAGGCCGAGATGGGGGTCCAGCTGATCTTGTTCCTTCCGCACCGAGACCATCGACTCGAACAGCCGGTCCTGCATGTCAGCGGGCAGCGGTGGTCCCGTATTCGTCACTGATAGCCGTGCGGCCGAACCGTGGCGCTGAAGCGCGAAGTGGATCGTACTGTCCTTCGTACTGAATTCCACGGCATTGGCCGCAAGTTTGTCCAGCATCTGGGCGACCAGGTCCGGTGCGCCGTTGACCGGAAACGGACCAGGCCCGACATCGAAGGCGAAGCGCCGGTCGCGATGCGCAAGCCGGTAGCCCTCGACGCAACCGCTGGCTACCTCAGCCAAGTCGAAGCATTGCCGTTCGACTGACGCCAGCGATTGTTCGAGTCGTGTCGCTTCGCTCATGCGCGTAAAGATCGTGCTGAGCCGGGTCAGGCCTTCTTCGGCCCGATGCAGGTAAATCTTCGCCTCGTCCGGCAGCGCCACCTGCTTGAGGTTGTCTAGCGAGGAGCGCACGACCGCGACGGGAGTACGTAACTCGTGCGACAGCCGACCACCCAGCGTTTCCAGGTAGCCGGTGTATTGCTGCAGTCTTTGCAGGATGTCCGCGAAGCTGCGCGAGAGGTCGCCAAGCTCGTCGGCGGCATCGGAGCCACCGACCGTGCCGGTCACCCGTCCGTGCGCGTCGATGGAGTGTTCGGCTTCGTCGCGCAGCCGCCGGATTCTCAGCGAGAGCCGCGTGGCGAACACCAGAAGCCCGATGGTGCCGATGGCGTAGACGACGATCAGCGCAGCGAACAGTTTTTCGAAGGCTCGGTTGCGCAGCGCGAGCACGTCGTTCGTCGTTTCCTCGACCAGCACGGCGCCCACCACCTTGTCCTCGAGGTAGACGGGTTGCGCGGCCGAGAGGACGACCGCGCGCGAATCCGGAGTCAGGCGCCGCCGCGTACCGGTCTGTCCTGCCAGCGCGTCATCGATTTCACGGCCTTCGAGCCGATAGGTGCCGGGTGCGATGTCCTGGAAGTCCTCATTCGGTTCCGACATGGCCAGTTTGAGGATCGGCCTGACCAGCAGATCGGCCCCGGCTTCCCAGAAACGCGTGATCGCGTCCTGGTCGGGATCGGGTTGTACAGGCGGTGCCCGCAGTGACCCCGCTTGCGCTATCACGCGGTGGTTCACGTCCAGCACCCAGATGCGCGAGCGCGCGCGCCCGAGGCGGCTCACGAGCTCGCTGACTTCAGGCGAGGGCACGATGACTGCGCCGAGCGTTTGCTCGCCGGACAGGTCGGAGGTCGAAATGACGTTGACGGGTGCGCCTGGCGTGACATCGTCGACATCGACAATGGAAAAGCCCAGCCGCGGCCCGACCAGCGAACGCGGCAGCCGCAGTTCGACGAGATATCCCCCCGGCACCAGCCGAAACATGGCCTGGATGCGCGGCTCTGGGGTTTGTTCACCGTCTACGGAGACCAAGTGCACTTGCGCCCTGCCGGAGCCACGCGCGTCGACCCTGAAGCGCAGGAACTCGTCGTCCGGGGTCACGACGGCGATTTCCATGTGATCGGCGGGCTGTGCCGGATCGCGATCGGGGTCGCGCAGGACGAGTTTCGCATCGGTGACCTCGAACAGCGCCAGGATCGCGTTGCCGTAGCGTCCGATGCGATAGCGCGCCGAGAATGCGCGCGATTCCGCACTGCCGGCCCCGGCGCCGAGCGCGTGCGCGGTGACGCCTTGCCGCGTCCAGTCGTCGGTGAGGCCGTCGACCGAGATCGGCGAGGACAGGTTGTCGATGCGCAAGTCGCTGTCCTGCGCGAGCGCGAAAGGATAGACCTCGCCGCTCAGGAACAGACTTGGGCGGTCGTTGAGCGCCGTACCCACCGCGCGCGCTGTTGCCGCGACACCCTGTTCCTGCACCCGCAGCAGCAGGTGCTCAAGTTCGCGGACGTAGAGGAAACCCAGCAGCGGGATTAGTAGCAGGATGCCGGCCGCAAGAAGCAGCTTCAGCCGCAAGCCCGCGCCGCGCAGCTTAACCTTCGCCATGCCAGCGATAGCCCATACCGTACACGCTCTGGATGGAATCGAAGGCGTCATCGAGCGCGGCGAACTTGCGCCGGATGCGTTTGATGTGCGAGGTAATGGTGCTATCGTCTACCGTCAGGCTGGCCTCGCGCATCAGCGCATCCCGGTCCTTCACGTGGCCCGGATACTTCGCCAGCGCATGCACGATCCAGAATTCGGTCAAGGTCAGCTCCAGCGGCTGCCCGGACCACCGCGCTTCCATGCGCTTGAGGTTCAGGTTGAGCCTGCCGCGCTCCATGACGTCTTCGGCGGCGGGTGGCGTGCCCATGACCTCAATGCGACGGAACAGCGCGGCGATGCGGGCCAGTAGGTGCGGCAGCGAGATGTCCTTCGTGAGGTAGTCGTCCGCGCCCATGCGCAGCCCGGAAACCGTGTCGAGGTCGCTGTCGCGCGCGGTGAGGAAGATGATCGGCAGCGAAGCTGACAGCGCGCGCAGCTGTCGGCACAACTCGAATCCGCCTTCGATTTCATCCTGCAGCCCGATGTCAATCAGCGCGAGGTCGGGCAGGCGAATGCGCATGGCCTGCATGGCTTCCGAGCGGTTGGCAAAGGCTGCGACTTCGTAGCCCTGGCGACGGAAGACATCCGCGTAGTTCCCACGGATCGCGGGGTCGTCTTCGACAATGGCGATGCGTCTTGGCATGGATGGAGACCGGTCGGGGCGATTCGTGCGCCGGCAATCCGGTCGCGCAGCACTATACCCGAGCGCGTGCCGGTCGCATGCATCAACGGCAAAAGCCATTTTTACGCCACTTTCCGCCTGCACCTTTCCCTTCCCGCGACGCGCTTGCGCCCCCGAGCGGGGCTTTAATGCCCGACGTGCACTTGCGCACGTCCCTCTTGGAGAAAGCCGATATGAAAACGCTGTCCCTTCACAACCTGGCCACGCCGCACAGCGCGGTTGAAAACAAGGCGCTGCCGACCGGCATCGCGCGCGACATGCTGCGCGTCGTGACGATGGCGGTGTTCGCGGGCACGGCCTTCGCGCTGCTGCTCGCGCTGACCGTGCTGTCTCTGACAGTAATCGCTCCACCTGCGCACGCCTCCGGCAGTCCGATCACGGTCATCGACATGCCGACCGACGGCGGCGGTATGGGCGTGGCCATCTCCGAGAACAAGGATGCCACACCGATCCAGCTTACGGACGCCACACCCCAGCCGCAGGCGAAGCCCACGCAACCGCCGCAGGTCGCCGTGCACGAGCAGGTGTACGAATCGCTGGAAAAAACGAAGCCGCCGGTGGTCCTATACGGTGTGCTTGCCTTGTCGGCCGGGCTCCTGGGCTATTTGGGCTATAGAGTGATGAAAGGAAAATAGTGACTGCCCGCGCGCTGCACCCCGTGAATCGCGGCGCGCGGGAAACGTCAAGGTCATTTTCCGGGGGCAGCCCTGCTGGCGCGGGTCCCGCGTCGCGGCCGGATCGGTACCTGAAAGCGCTCGACGCCGGCGCGGATATCGTCTGCATCGACATGGAAGATGCGGTGGCCCGCAGCCGCAAGGACGAGGCCGCGAACCGACCTTGCCGCCGTTCAGGACCGACACGCACCCGCGCGTCGAGCGCATGGTCCGCATAAGTAGCCTGTCCGCGCCGGACGGCCTCAAGGACCTGAGCGCGATCATCACAACAGATGCGCCGCCGCCGTCGATCATGACCCCCAAGGTCGCCGGGCCGTTCGAAAGCAGGGTTTCGATGAGCTGGATTTTCTCGGCGTGGGCCGCGAGAAGAGGCCAATGTTTTCTGCTGGTGAGCGTCGGCTTTTACGCCGTACCCAAATTCCCCTTTGGGGTCGACACCGTCGACGGGCGACCGCTCCCCGCCATCTGATTTTGGGGCCGCTTCAGGCCGCTAAGCTGGCGTTCCTTGACGATGGGGGAGCGTTGCCAGCAGCGGTTGGCTTGGGGCCGCCCTCTTGGGGGCCTCTCTCGCGCAACACAAGAAGCCGCGCAACAGAGACCCCCGCCGCGCTGCGCTTGGCATCCCCCGAAAAAGGGACCCGTCGCAAGCGACGCGTCCACAGAGTGGTCCACTGACCGGTGCTGCCCGACGCTAACACGGGCT
>DATJYN010000023.1:0-11043 GCA_035499575.1 Burkholderiales bacterium
CTGGGGTGCGATAGTCCGGGCTGCGATTCTTGCTGCGCTTTGGGCCGCACACGAGTTTGGCGTTGTCACCATGGCGTGTACCACCGACAGCGAATGCGTCAATCAGTGCGTTCGAGAGGGCGAGAGTCTCGAGCGGTGCAACGACGTCCTTGGCGAACAAGTGGTACCCTCACCGGCGAGTTCACCTGCGCTTTGAATTCCTCGTCGTTTAAGCAATTATCGAGGTGCGCAACGCAATGAGAACGGCTTTCACGTATACGGCCTGGGCCATGATCTTAGCCGGATGCGCCGCAACCCGGGACAGCATGAACCACATCAAGGGAACGGCGCCCGAGGACGGTTCGTGCAGCATCGTCGTCCTGGAGGGCGGCACTTCCAATGTGCTCAGCACGCAGCAGGTGCGGGGCAATTTTTCAGTGAGCTTCGCGCTCGGCGACGCCAATCCCCGCAAGGTCGATGTCACGGGCGTGTGCAACGGCAAGACGGTGAAAATGCTCCGCAACATCGTGCCGGGATCGATCGGTACCACCGAACTGGGCGCGGTTTCGCCGTAGCTGCCAGTCTGAGAAGGGGACACCGAATATGCATTCCCGGCATGGGGAACGCCATGGCACCGATCGCGTCGGCTGGCTGCGCGCGGCGGTGCTGGGCGCGAATGACGGCATCGTTTCCACCGCGAGCCTCGTGCTCGGCGTCGCGGCGGCGCATGCGGGCCACGCCAACATCATGATTGCGGGGATCGCCGGCCTGGTCGCCGGCGCGATGTCGATGGCCGCGGGCGAATACGTTTCCGTCCACTCGCAGGCGGACACCGAAAACGCGGACATCGAGCGCGAGCGGCAGGAACTCAAGGCGGACGACGCGGGCGAGCGCCGGGAACTCGCGGCGATCTACGTCAGGCGGGGACTTGATCCCGCACTTGCGAAGCAGGTCACCGACCAATTGATGGCGCATGACGCCCTGGGCGCGCACGCGCGCGACGAGCTCGGTATCTCCGACAGGTTCCGCGCGCGCCCGATCCAGGCCGCGCTGGCTTCCGCGGCCAGCTTTGCCGTGGGCGCCGCGTTGCCACTGCTGGTCACCGCCCTGGTTCCCGGCTGGATTCTGATCCCCGCCGTCTCTTGCGCCTCCCTGGCGTTTCTCGCCCTGCTGGGCGCGGTGGCGGCGCGCGCCGGCGGCGCGAGCATGGCGGCGGGTGCCTCGCGCGTCACGTTCTGGGGCGCTTTGGCCATGGCGATCACCGCCGGCGCCGGCGCACTGTTCGGCGCGGCCTAGCGCGCCGGCGCTAGAAGGACAGGACGACGCGGCCGAGCACGCGGCCGGCCTTGAGGTCTTCCAGGATCCGCGTCACTTCGCCCGCAGGGCGCACCGACACTGGCGTGGCTTTCAGTTTCTTCTTTTTCGCGAGCGCCACCACTTCCTTCAGCTCCTGCAGGTTGCCGACGTAGGAGCCCACGAAGCCGATGGCGCGCTGCGCGAAGGGCGGCAGCGGGTGCACCAGTTCGCCGCCGAACAGGCCGCAGAGAACGAGGCGCCCGCCCTTGCGCAGCGCGGCGAGGCCGAGCGCCGCGGTCGCGGGCATGCCGACGAGGTCGATGGCACCGGCGAGCTGGCCCATCGCCAGGCCGGACAGCGTCTTCGCCGCGTCGGGCGAGCGCGTGTCGAGCGCGAGCTTCGCGCCGAGTTTCTTCGCGGTATCGAGCTTGGCGGGATCGATGTCGCAGGCGATGATGTTCTTCACGCCCTTGGCGCGCAGCACCGAGACGCAAACCAGGCCGAGGCCGCCGCAGCCGATCACCGCGACCCAGTCTTTCGGCCCGAGTTCCGGCAGCTTCGCCGTTGCACTGTAGGTAGTGAGGCCCGAACAGGCAAGCGTGGCGGCGAAGGCATCGTCGATGCCGGCCGAATCGACGAGGTATTTCGGGTCCGGCACCAGCACGTGGCTGGCGTAGGCGCCGGCACGGTTCACGCCGAGGAAGCGCGAACCGGAAACGCAGTAATTGTCCTGGCCGGATTTGCAGACCGGGCATTTGCCGCAGCCGATCCACGGGAAGACGATCCGCTTCTGGCCGATTTTCACGCCCTTTGCCTTTGGCCCGATTGCTTCCACGACGCCGAAAGGTTCATGGCCAAGGGTAAACGGCGGCACGCAGCCGCGCTCCTTGACGTAGAACAGCTTGCCGCCGCCCCAGTCGAAGTAGCCGTCCCAGATATGCAAGTCGGAATGGCAGACGCCCGATCGCGTGACGCGCACCAGCACTTCGGTGCCAACCGGTTTCGGCGTGTCGTGCATCACCTTCTGCAGCGGCTTGCCGTGTTCCAGGAATTGGTAGCTGATCATGATTTGGACGCCTCCTCCAGCGCCTGATCGATATCCCAAAGAATGTCGTCCAGCGACTCGATGCCCACCGACATGCGCACCATGTCGGGCGTGACGCCCGCCTTCCGCTGCTCTTCGTCGCTCATCTGCCGATGCGTAGTCGAGGCCGGATGGATGATCAGCGTCTTCGCATCGCCTATGTTGGCGAGATGGCTCATGAATTCGGCGGCCTCGATGAAGCGTTCGCCGGCTTTCGCGCCGCCCTTCACGCCGAAGTTCAGCAGGCCCGACGCCCCCCTGGGCAGGTACTTCTTCGCGAGCGAGTGGTATTTGCTGTCGGGCAGCCCCGGATAATTCACCCAGGCGACTCGCGGATGGTTCTTCAGGTACCTGGCCACCGCGAGCGCGTTCGAGCAGTGCCGCTCCATGCGCACCGGCATCGATTCCAGCCCCTGCAGCAGCAACCAGGCCGACAGCGGCGAGAGCGTCGGCCCGAAGGTGCGCATGATCTCCATGCGCGCTTTCATGGTGAAGCCGAAGTCGCCGAAGGTCTCATGGAAGATGACGCCGTGGTAGCCGGGCGAAGGCGAGGTGAATTCGGGAAACTTGCCGTTGCCCCAGTTGAATTTGCCGGATTCGACGATCGCGCCGCCCATGGTGGTGCCATGGCCCCCGATGTACTTGGTGGCCGAGTGCACCACGATGTCGGCGCCCCAGTCGAACGGCCTGCACAAGTAAGGGGAGGGAACGGTGTTGTCCACCACCAGCGGAATCCGCGCTGCATGCGCGATCTTCGCCAGCGCCTCGAGGTCGACGATATTGATCAGCGGGTTGCCGAGCGTCTCCGCGTAGAGAAGTTTTGTGTTCGCTTTTATATTTTTTTCAAAAGCATTCAAATCATCCGGATCGACAAAAGAGGTTTCAATCCCCAGCTTCCGCAGATTCACGCCGAGCAGCGTGTGCGTGCCGCCGTACAGCGTCGAGGCCGAGACGATGTGGTCGCCGGCCTTGCACAGCGTCAGCAGCGCGGTCGCCTCCGCCGCCTGCCCGGTCGCGCAGGCGAGCGCGGCGCGGCCATTCTCGATCGCCGCCATGCGCTCCTCGAACACCGCCACCGTCGGGTTGGAGATGCGCGAGTAGACGTTGCCGAAGGTCTGCAGGTTGAACAGGCTCGCCGCGTGGTCCGCGGAATCGAACACGAACGAGGTGGTCTGATAGATCGGCGCCGCGCGCGCGCCGGTAACGGCGTCGGGGATCTGGCCGGCGTGCAGGCACAGCGTCTCAAACCCGTACTTGCGGTCCGCCATGAAAATATTTTACTGCGGCAGGACAGTGACGCGGACCACCAGCTCCTGTTCGCCGCCGCCGAGGATCACGCCGCGCATCGGCGTGACGTCGCTGAAGTCGCGGCCCCAGGCGAGCGTGACGTGCTCGACGCCGACCACCATGTTGTTGGTCGGGTCGAGGTCGACCCAGCCGTTGCCGCAGTACACCGACACCCAGGCGTGCGACGCGTCGGCGCCGACCAGGCGCGGCTTGCCCGGCGGCGGCGTGGTGAGGATGTAGCCGCTCACGTAGCGCGCAGGCAGCCCGAGCGTGCGCAGGCAGCCGATCATGAAGTGCGCGTAGTCCTGGCACACGCCGCGGCGCTTGGCGAGCACTTCGCGCAGCGGCGTGGATACGCTGGTCGCTTTCGGATCGAAGGTGAAATCGGCGTGGATCCGCTTCATCAGGTCGGACACCGCGTCCGCCATGCCCCTGCCCGCGCCGAAGCTCGGTCCGGCGTAGACCGCGAGGTCGCGGAAGCACTCCACGTGCGGCGACTCGTAGAGGAATTGCATCGGCTCGAGCAGCGCTTCGCCGCCGCCGTTTTCCCTGCCATCGCGCAGCCGGTCGCGCGCCTCCTCCCAGCTGCCGCCCGCGGCCGGCGCGGCGCGCGGCGCCACCGTCACCCTGGACTCGGCGCGCACGGTCAGCGACGCGTGCGGCGCGGCGAGCATGATCTGCATGACCGGGTTGCCGAAGTAGTCGCTGCGCGACGAGGTTTCGGCGGGCTCGGGCTGCACCGTTACATGATGCGCGGCGAGCGCCTGGTAATCCAGCACGCGCGGCGTCAGGTGCAGCAGCTGCTGCGACAGCACCACCGGGCTCTCGTAGCTGTAGACCGTTTCGTGGACGACGCTGTAGTTCATCTCATCGCGGCATCACATCGCGAACGTCTGCCGGTTAACTTCGCCGACGTGGGAGAAAAAGCGCAGGCCGAGCTGCTCGGAGAGGCGCGCGGAGGCGTCGTGCCATTCCTGGAGCAGCGCCGCGAGGCGCGGACTACCGTGGCGCAAGTCGGCGCCCGGGTCGATGCCCTCGAGCGACAGGACCGCCGCGTCCAGGTTCTCCTCGACGCCTTCGCCGTAAGCCTCTTCGACGCGGGCGACAAAGTCGCGCAGGCCCTTCAGCTGGAAATACACCGAGCGCGGGTTGTGCACGTCGCGGATCAGCAGGTCCAGCGCCGGCAGCCATTCCGGGCGCGCCATGTAGCGCGAGCGGTAGGTGATGCTGGAGTCGGCGAGTTCGAGCACCCAACTCAGGTCGGCGTCCGCGGGCCCGGCGAGCGCCTGCTGCAGCAGGCCGCAGATGAACTGCAGGCGCTCGATGCGCCGGCCAATCGACAGGAAGCGCCAGCCGTGGTCGCGCGTCATGCCGTCCAGCGCAAAGCCGGCCAGCGTCATGAACGAAGCGATGTCGCGGTCCAGTTCGGCGAGCGTCTCGGAGAGCGGAATCGAACGGCTGCGGTCGCGCTGCAGGCGGCGCGCCATATGGTTGAGCGTGCGCCAATTGTCCTGCGACAGCCGCTCGCGCAGTTGCGAGGCGACGCGCAGCAGTTCCTTGAGGCCGCTCGCCAACCCCGGCCGCGCGTCGTCGGTCGCCGCCGCGCGCAGCGCGCGCGCGATCGCCACTTCGTCGGCGGCCGCCTCGGATTCGGAAAATATCCCGACGTGCACCAGCATGCGCGAGATGCCGGCCCAGGATTTTTCGCGCTCGACCGGGCCTTCCTCGATCACGCGGTTCAGCGCCACGCGCAGCAGGCGCGCGAAGCCGTCGCAGCGCTCGCTGTCGCGCCCGAACCAGTAGAGGTTCTCGACTACCCGCGATGAGAGATTAAGGCCGACGCGCACCAGGTCCTGCGGCAGGGTTTCCCTTTTCAGCAGGCTGAAGCTGCTGACCGGCCCGGTGGAAAGCACCCAGGTGTCCTTGCTGGAGCCGCCGCGCTGCATCGAGATCACGCGCGAATCCGTACCCGTGGCGGCGCGCGTCAAGCCGCCCGGCATGACGACGTAGCCGTTCGGGCTCGCGCAGGCATAGACGCGCAGGCCGATCGCGCTCGCGCGCAGCTGCGCCCGGTCGCAGACCGGCGCCTGCGATAGCTGCACGAGTTCCTGCGCCACGTACATCTGCGGGCGCGCCTTGAGCATCGCGGTGACGCGCGCGCGGCCGCGCTCGTCGAGGTCCTCGCCGAACATCGGCTCCACGCGCATCTGCGAGTAGGCGCCTTTGATCACCAGGCGGTCCAGGCGCTGCGTGACGTCGGCCAGCGCCGCCGGCTCGCCGCACCACCAGGTCGCCACCGACGGCATCTTGAGCGATTCGCCGAGCAGCCGTTCGCAGAGGCTCGGCAGAAAGCCGAGCAGGGCGCCGGTCTCGAGCAGGTTCGAGCCCAGGCCGTTGGCGACCAGCACGTTGCCGCGCCGCGCAGCTTCCACCAGGCCGGCGATGCCGAGCGCCGAGTCGCTGCGCAACTCGAGCGGGTCGCAGAAATCGTCATCCAGGCGCCGCAGGATCACGTGCACGCGCTGCAGGCCCGACAGCGTCTTCAGCCACAGCTTGTCCTCGCGCACGGTGAGGTCGCTGCCTTCGACGAGCGGGATGCCGAGGTAGCGCGCGAGATAGGTATGCTCGAAGTAGGTTTCGTTGTGCGGGCCGGGCGTCACCAGCACGATGAGGGGCGCCGCACCGTCCGAAGGCGCCCAGTGCGCGAGGCTATCGCGCAGCGTGGCGAAGAAGCCCGCGAGGCGCTGCACGCGCAGGTCTCGGAACAGATCCGCATAGAGGCGCGAGATGACGAGCCTGTTCTCCAGCGCGTAGCCTGCGCCCGAGGGCGCCTGCGTGCGGTCGTCGACTACCCACCAGCGGCCGTCGGGCGAGCGCGCCAGGTCGGCGGCGTATATGTGCAGCATCACGTCGCCCGGCGGGCGGATGCCGCGGCAGGGCCGCAGGAAGCCGGCGTGGCCGTAGACCAGCGCGGGCGGCAGGCGGCCCTCGGCGAGCAGGCGCTGCTCGCCGTAGACATCCACCAGCACTTTGTTGAGCAGCGTCGCACGCTGCCGGATCGCGGCTTCGATGCCAGCCCATTCATCTGCGGGCAGCAGTAGCGGCAGCATGTCCAGTTCCCAGGGCCGGTCGGCGCCCTCGGGGTCTGCATAGACGTTGTAGGTGACGCCGTTCTCGCGCACCTGCCGCTGTACCCATTGCACGCGCTCTCGTAGCGCCGCGGGAGAGGTCGCGCCGAGCTGCTCGAAGAGGCGCTGCCAGTGCGAACGGGGAGTGCCCGGCGCAGACAGCATTTCATCGTAGCGCGCCGTCGCCGGCGGGTAGTTGGCTAGCAGCTCACGCATCATCGGCGGGGCAGATTAGCACCCGCCCTGCGGCGGCGCAAAACGGGCGCGCCGCGCCGTTCAGGACGACGCGAGGATGGTGTTGCGCAGGATCGGATAGATCTGCGAACTCCAGCGCTTGCCGCTGAACACGCCGTAGTGCCCGACCCCGGCCTGCAGGTGGTGGCGCTTGAGGTAGGGCCGCAGTCCACTGCACAAGTCGTGCGCGGCGACGGTCTGGCCGACGGCGCAGATGTCGTCTTTCTCGCCCTCGACGGTGAGCAGGGCGGTGCGGCGGATGGCGCGCGGGTCGACGCGGCGGCCGCGCCATTCGAGCTTGCCGAGCGCCAGGTGGTATTCCTGGAAGACGCGCTGCACTGTTTCGAGATAGAACTCGGCGGCGAGGTCGAGCACCGCGAAATATTCGTCGTAGAACGACTTCAGGACGCGCGCGCGCTCCTGGTCGCCGTCGGCGATGCTCTGGTAGAGCTCGATGTGCGACTTGATGTGCCGGTCGACGTTCATGCTCATGAAGGCGGAGAGCTGCACGAAGCCCGGGTAGACGCGCCGGCGCGCGCCGAGGTAGCGCAGCGGCACCGTGGCGATCAGGTTGCGCTCGAACCAGGAAATCGGCTTCGACACGGCGAGTTCATTGACCTTGGTCGGCTTGACGCGCGCATCCACCGGCCCCGCCATCAGCGTCATGCTGGCGGGCTGCAGCGGGCTCGAATCCTCCGCGAGCAGCGCGGCGGCGGCGACCGCCTGCACGCAGGACTGGCAGACGGCGACCATGTGCGCGCCAGGACCCATGGCCTCGAGGAACTTGATGATGTGCTCGACGTATTCGTCGAAACCGAACGGACCGTCGGACAGCGGCACGTTGCGCGCGTTGTGCCAATCGGTGATGTATACGTCGTGTTCGGGAAGCAGCGTCGTGACCGTGCCGCGCAGGAGCGTGGCGAAATGGCCCGAAAGCGGCGCTATCAGCAGCACCCGCGGTTGGGGCTTGTCGACGTCCGAACCACTTTCCTTCACGAAGCGCACCAGGGTGCCGAACGGCGTGGTGCATGCGACCTCTTCCCGCACCGCAACGGTGCGCCCATCCACCGTGGTGGTCGGAATCCCGAACGCAGGGCGGTAATGCGTAAGGGTGGTCTGCGCAAGCATTTCGCAAGCTGCGGCCAGCTTGCCAGGTCCGCCTGCGGAGCGGTTTCCGGCGAGGCGCTTCAGCCAGCCGCCATTGGCCCGCGCGAGGCCGCGCAGGGGTTGCATGGCGTCGTTGCAGGCATCGTAGGCGGCATAGAGCATTTGACTGGGCGCTGGCGCGTTATTTGCGTTGATGTTGAGCGCGAGACGCGCACATGGCCGAAGCCACGCTAAGGATCAGCAGCAAGAACTATTCCTCATGGTGCCTGCGCGGCTGGCTGATGTGCCGCATGGCGGGACTGGATTTCGACGAGGAGACGACGCCGATCGACGATCCTTCGACGCGCGCCGAGCTGCTGCTGCTGTCGCCCTCGTTCCTGGTGCCCTCGCTCACGCACGGCGGCGCGCGCCTGTGGGATACGCTCGCGATCGGCGAATACCTGAACGAAATCAGGCCCGAGGCGGGGCTGCTGCCGGCCGACCGCAAGGCGCGCGCGCATTGCCGCTCGATCTGCGGCGAGATGCACTCGGGCTTCGCCAACCTGCGCTCGGCGCTGCCGATGAACCTGAAGGCGCACTTCCCGGACTACAAGGTCTGGGCGGGCGCGCAACCTGACATCGCGCGCGTGACCACCATCTGGCGCGAGTGCCTGTCGACCTACGGCGGCGGCTTCCTGTTCGGCAAGCCGAGCATGGCCGACGCCATGTATGCGCCCGTCTGCGCGCGCTTCGTCACCTACGACGTCCAGCTGGACACCGACTGCGCCGCCTATTGCGCGCGCATCCTCGGCTGGGCGCCGATGCTGGAATGGATCGAGGCGGCGCGCAACGAACACGAGCAGCTGGACGAGCTCGACATGGAGTTCTGAAGGCCCGTGGCACGGAGTGTGCTTGTATACAAGGCTGTATTCATGAGCCAGAAAGGGCTATGTCCATGAGCAAATCTATTCAACCCATTACGCGGCGTACCTGGATCAAGCAGGCCGCGGCGGCCGCGGCCGGCGTAGCGCTGGGCGACGGGATGGTGCTGCGCGCCTTCGCCGCCGACAAACTCGTCATCGGGGTCATCTATGTCGGGCCGCGCGACGACTACGGCTACAACCAGGCGCAGGCACAGGCCGCGGCGATGATCAAGAAAATGCCGGGGGTTACCGTGCTGGAGCAGGAGAAGGTCGCCGAAACCATCGACGTGCAGAAGGTGATGGGCTCAATGGTCGAGCAGGACGGCGCGACGCTCATCTTCCCGACCTCCTTCGGTTACTTCGATCCGCACATGCTCATCATGGCGGCCAAGTACCCGAAAGTGCGGTTCGCGCATTGCGGCGGCCTCTGGACCGCCGGCAAGCATCCCGCCAACACCGGCAGCTACTTCGGCTACATCGACGAATGCCAATATTTGAACGGCGTGGTCGCCGGCTTCACCAGCAAGAGCAAGAAGCTCGGCTTCATCGCCGCCAAGCCGATCCCGCAGGTACTGCGCAATATCAATGCCTTCACCATGGGCGCGCGCAGCGTCGATCCCAAGATCACCACGCAGCTGATCATCACCGGCGACTGGTCGCTGCCGGTGAAGGAGGCGGAGGCTACCAACAGCCTGATCGACCAGGGCGTCGACGTGATCACCTGCCACGTCGACAGTCCGAAAGTGATCGTCGAGGGCGCGGAGCGGCGCGGCATTTTCGTCTGCGGCTACCACGCCAACCAGTCGGCGCTCGCGCCGAAGGGCTATCTGACGGGCGCGGAATGGAACTGGATCACGCCCTATACCACCCACGTCAAGGATGCGATGTCCGGCGCGCCGTTCAAGAACTTCCTGCGCGGCGGACTGAAGGAGGGCTACGTGAAGATGTCGCCCTACGGCAAGGCGGTGTCGGATGCGGCAAAGAAGAAAGCCGACGGCATCCAGGCGGCGATGATGAAGGGCGATTACGTCATCTTCAAGGGCCCGCTCAAGGACAATGCCGGCAAGGTAGTCATCGCAGCGGGCACGTCGCTCAAGCAGACGGATCCGGTGCTCGAGCAGATGAACTATCTGGTCGAGGGCGTGATGGGCAAGATCTGAGCGCGGCTGCATGGCGCTCGCGCGCACCGGCCTCGGGCCCGCGGCCGAGGCGCTTGCGATTCCGGTCGGCGCGCTGCTGGCCGGCGTTGTCCTGTTCGGGCTGTTCGTCGCGGTTCTCGGGCAGAGCCCGCTCGAGGTTTACGGGCTGATCTACAAGGGAGCGTTCGCCAGCTCCTTTTCCTGGCAGAACACCCTGTCGCGCGCCGCGCCGCTGATCCTCACCGCGCTTTGCGTGGCGCTGCCTGCGCAGGCCGGGCTGATGGTGATCGGCGCCGAGGGCGCGCTCGCGCTGGGCGGCCTGGCGGCCGCCGTCACCGGGCATGGCCTGGACGGCGCCGCGCCGCTGGCCGTCAAGAGCGCGATGCTGGCGGCGGGGCTGCTGGCCGGCGGCGCATGGGTGGCGATCGCGGCTGCGCTCAGGCAATACCGCGGCGTCAACGAGACGATTTCGAGCCTGCTGCTGACCTATGTCGCGATCGCGCTGTTCAATCATCTCGTCGAAGGGCCGCTGCGCGATCCGGCGAGCCTGAACAAACCGTCCACCCATCCGATCGGCGCCGCCAACGCGATCGGCAGCCTGCCGGGGCTGGACGTGCACTGGGGCCTTGGTTTCGGCGTGATTTTCTGCGTCGCCATGTACGTGCTGGTCTTCCACACCACTTGGGGATTCGGCCTGCGCATCGTCGGCGGCAATGCGCGCGCGGCGCGCCTGGCCGGCTTGCCGGTGGCCCGCCTGGTGGTGCTCGCGTGTTTCCTCGGTGGCGGCGCCGCGGGGCTCGCGGGGGCGACGGAGGTGGCGGCGGTGCACGGCAACGCCAACGCTTCGCTGATCGCGGGCTACGGTTATACCGGCATCCTGGTGGCGT
>DATJYN010000024.1:0-13728 GCA_035499575.1 Burkholderiales bacterium
TAGGCAAGGTGGGGTTTATGGCGCACGAGCACTTCCTCCAGCGCGCCCTCTACTACTTCGCATTCACCTCTCTCGGCAGCACGCCCCTTTTCTACGGAGTCAAGCGAACGGCCCTGGCACGCGAGGCCTTTGAACTCGTCACCGCGGAAATGAAATATAGCGGCATGGAACTGTTACTAAATACACACGCCCTGATACGCGGAAAAATCGCCGTACTCGACATTCCATTCGGTTTGCGGGACTACAATTCGGAAACGACTCGCGACCCGGAGCGGGAAGATCCGGACACTTACCTGTCGCGCCACGATCTCGAGCAGGTGCGGTTGCTCCTGTTGAGCGAACTCGCCAAAACGGGCGGCTTCGCGGAGGAAACGGTACGCGTGATGGCCGATCTGTACATCACGCACGCCCCACCGCATAGCTGGACACCCCCGAGGAATCCTGACCCCGAGCCGTCCTGGCTACGTCGCGCAAAACTGGGGCTCGCCCTCGTCGAATCTATCGTCAATCCGCGCAGCACAGCGCGCCGGCACGGAATACCGCCGCAGACCATGATCGCCCTGATGCGAGCGCATTCTGCGTTCATCCGCGGCTTGACTGACACATAGCTCGTCAAAACGATGTTGCAAAGTGCGAATGGTTTGCCGACGGAAATGCATCACACAAAGACTAAACCCTGAGGATAGTGCTCTCTACGCCTTCGGCCATCGCCAGCAGCAGTAAGTCCGCGCCATCCACGTAGACGGGCAATTCGGAAACGCTGTTCAGGTGAACACGCGGACGCCGTGCTTCTTCAGGCGCTCCGCGCTCGCTTCCGAAACGGCGAACGCGTCTTCTATTTTGTTTTTATTTTTGATAAAAAATCTATGAACATGAATACCGTAGAGCCTGGCCCCACGCCGACCGCGGCGGCCCTTTTCGTCAGCTCGTCCTGGGTCACTTCTTCCTCTGCGGCGGCAGGTCGGTGCAAGCGCCTTCGAAGAGCTCAGCCGCCATGCCGACCGATTCACCGCGCGTCGGATAAGGGTGGGTGGTCTTGCCGATGTCGGCCGCGTCCGCGCCTATTTCGACCGCCGGCGCGAGTTCGCTGATCAGGTCGCCGGCGCGGACGTGGCCTCTGGCTACGTCCCTCCCAAGCAGTAGCGAACCAATAAGACCAGAGCAGAAGGCGCCGTCGCGCCAGGGCTGACCGATCAGCCGGTCGGCACGGCCCCCGGCCGCACAGAGGAAGCGAAGGCCGCCTCGGCGGCGCGGTGGACGTGCCGGGTGGCGAGCGTCGCGGCGAGATCTTCGTCGCCGTCGATGACTGCGGCGAGGATACGCGAGTGTTCGTCCCAGTCCTGCTGCGCGCGCCGCGAGGAATTCGCGGCGAATACCAGGCTGGTGCGCTCGCGCAGCACGCGCATGATGTCCCAGAGGATGCTGTTGCGGCCCGCCTCGGCGAGCTTGTCGTGGAAGTCGCCGTTCAGGCGCACCAGGTCGTCGACGTTGACCGACTGCGCCGCGCGGTTGCCGTCGGCCAGTACCTGGCGCAGCTCGGCGATGATGCCGGGCTCGTGGTGGCGCGCGGCAAGGCGCGCGTTCAGCCCCTCCAGCGTCGCGCGCACCTCGACCAGGTCGCGGGCCACGTCGGGCGAAACGTCGGCCACGGTCGCGCCGCGGCGCGGCTGCACGTCGACCAGCCCTTCGGCCGCGAGCGCTCGCAGGGCCTCGCGGATCGGGATCCGCGACACACCCATTTCCTCGGACAGGCGGTCCTCGACCAGCCGGTCGCCGGGCCGGCGCCGGTTGGTAAGGATCGAGCGGCGCAGTTCGTCGGCGACGCGCTGCGCCAAGGAGGCATGATCGCGGCCGAGGCTGCCCGAGGGCTTCATGCAGCGATTATGACCGCCATCCCGGCCTCACCAGATCAGCACGGCGGCGATGGTCGAGGCGGCGAGGCCGAGGATCACCGGCCAGAAGATCACCCGTACGGCGTCCAACACCGGCACCCGCGCGAAGCCGGTGACCGCGATCAGCGAGGACCAGGCGATCAGCGTGCCGCCGCCGGTCCAGACCGCGCCCATCTGCCCGACCGCGCAGAGGGTCGCGACGTCGATGCCGACCGTGGGCGCGAGCGCGCCGGACAGCGCACCCGTGAGCGGCAGGCCGGCGAAGCCCGAGCCGTCGACACCGGTGATCATCCCGACCAGCAGCACGCCGAAGGCGACGAAGAAGTGGTTGTGCGGGATCCAGGCCTGCGCCGCCTGCGTCAGTTCGAACAGCAGGCTGGGCGGCTTCGCGCCGGCCGCGACCGCGAGGATCGAGCCCGCGGTGTCGCCGCCGCCGATGAAGAAGAAGCCGGCGATCGGCAGCACCGATCCCATCGCCTTGAAGGCGAACACGAAGCCGTCGATGATGTGGTCCGCCGTCACGTCGAGGAAGCGGCCGCGCTCGCAGGCGAGCGTGGCGACGATGAGCAGCAGCGTCGCCGTGCCGCCCACCAGCGCGGCGGCGTCGCCGCCCTTGATCTCCGGCATGCCGGCGACGAACTTGGGCAGGATCATCGCCGCGACGATGCCAAGGAAGGCGATCGGCGTCAGCACGGCGAACAGCTTCGACCAGCGCTCCTTCTCCGGCGGCAGCGCGTGCAGCTCCGCGCTCACCGCCTTGTCGCTAGTCAGCGGCGCGTGCGGCGAGGCTTCGGCGAGCTTCGCCTTGTCGAAGCTGCCGGCATGGGCGGCCGGGCTCTGCAGCGTCGCGCCGGCCTCCCAGCGAATGAGATGCTCCGCGCCCGGCGCGACGATGCTGCGCCGGATGGCGAAATAACCGAGCACCAGTGCGATGACGCCGGTAATCAGCGACAAGACCAGCGCGCGGTCGGCGACCGTTCCCATCGCCACGCCGGCCCCGGCCGCTTTGGCGCTGATGCCGGGCGCGACGCGGATCACATAGTCGGAGGAGAGCGCCATGCCCTGGCCGGCGATGGCGATCGCGAGCGCAGCGCCCATCGCCGGCAGGCCGGCGAGGATCGCCGCCGGCAGCAGGATCGCGCCCACCAGCGGCACCGCCGGCGTCGGCCAGAAGAACAGCGAGATGAAGTAGGTGATGATAGCCAGCACCAGATAGGCGACGTGGCCGTTGACCATGATGCGGCGGAACGGCTCGACCATGCGGATGTCCGAGCGCAGCGCCTTCAGCGCGTTCAGCAGGGAGGTCATCAGCGCAATCACCAAGAAGATGTTGAACAACTCCTTGGCGGCGGTCAGGCTGCCGTTGAACACCGACTCGAGCGCCGAGATCACGCTGCCTGAGTACGCCAGCGACACGAGGAACGTGCTCAGGATTGCGGGCACCACCACGTTGGCCCGCAGGATCATGGTGATGATGATGGCGACGACACCCAGCAGGTACATCCAGTGCGCGCCGGTCAGCGTAACGGTTTCATTCATGGCTTCCCCTCCCTTTGTGGTCCACGAAAGCTCGAGTGTTGCGAACTACTTCTTGATGTCGGCCTCCACCAGCACCGCGCGCTTATGCGGCGCTAGCAGGTTCTTCAGTGCCTGCAGCGCTGCGAGGCCGCACTGCGTGTCCTGCTCCCCGTTGCCGCCCGAGAGGCCCACGCCGCCGACCACCTCGCCGTCCACCACCACCGGGAAGCCGCCGACGAAGGCCGCGAAGCGCCCCTCGAAGCTCCACTGGATGCCAAAGGCCTCGTTACCCGGCAGTGCGGGACCGTTCGGCGGGGTGGTGAACAGGTGCGTCGAGCGCTTGTGCCCGGCCGCGGTGAAGGCCTTGTTCCAGGCGATCTGCGGCCCGGTGATGCGCGCCCCGTCCATGCGCTCGAGCGCAAGCGGGTAGCCGCCGTCGTCGACGATGCAGACGGTCTCCAGCACGCCGATAGCTTCGGCTTTCGCGAGCGCGGCCAGCACCATCGCGCGCGCTTCCGACAGTTCCAGCTTGAATGCGGGTCGCATGCCTCAGAGCCCCTGGTACACGGTCTTGATCTGGGTGTAGAACTCGAGGCCGCCGCGCCCGGACTCGCGGAAGGTCGAGGTGCTCGAACGCTTCAGGCCGCCGAAGGGCGCGTTCACCAGGTTGCCGGTGGTGGTGCGGTTGATCTTCACCGTGCCGGACTGGATCTCTTGCGCGAAGCGATGGGCGTAGCGCGAGCTGCGCGTGGCGATGGCCGCGGACAGGCCGTACTCGGTGTCGTTCGCCTTGGCGATCGCGTCCTCGAAGCTGCTCGCCTCGATCAGTGCCAGCACCGGCCCGAAGATTTCCTCCCGGGCGATGCGCATCTGCTGCGTCACGCCGTCGAATACCGCAGGCGCGACGTAGTAGCCGTGGTCGTAGCCGGCGCCTGACAGACGCTCGCCGCCGCAGAGCAGCTGTGCTTCCTTCCGGCCGATCGCCACGTAGGAGAGCACCGTCTCGAGCTGGCGCGCGGTGGCCAGCGGGCCGATCTCGTTGGCCGGGTCCAAGCCGCTGCCGATCTTCATCGCGCGGACGCGGGCGACGAGCTTGTCCGTGAACGGCTTCCTGATCGAATTGAGGACGATGACCCTGCTCGTCCCGGTGCAGGCCTGGCCGCTGAGCGACAAGCCGCCCTTGACCGCGAGGTCCACCGCCTTGTCCAGGTCGGCGTCCTCCATGACGATCAGCGGGTTCTTGCCGCCCAACTCCATCTGCGTGCGCGTGGTCAGCGGCGCCGCGCGGTGGATGCGCTCGCCGGCCGCGGTGGAGCCGGTGAACGAGATCGCGCGCACTTCGGGCGACTCGGTGATCGCCGGGCCGACCTCGGCGGGCGAGCCGGTGATGAAGTTGAGCACGCCCTTGGGGATGCCCGCCTTGACGAAGGCCTCGGCGAGCCGCAGGCCGATCAGCGGCGCGTCGGAGGAAGGCTTGAACACGACGGTGTTGCCCATTACCAACGCCGGCGCGATCTTGCGCGCCGGGATCGAGATCGGGAAGTTCCAGGGAGTGATCGCCGTCGCCACGCCGAGCGGCTCGCGCAGCGTGTACACCAGCTGCTCGGGGTCGTCGTTGGGAAAGGTCTCGCCCGTGTAAGACTGGCCCTCGACCGCGTAGAAGCGCAGCGTCTGCGCGGAACGCAGAACTTCATCGCGCGCGAGGGCGACGGACTTGCCTTCTTCCCTGGTCAATTCCTTTGCGAAGGAATCGACGCCACTTTCCAGGTAGTCTGCCGCCGCCTGCAGAACTTTGGCGCGCTTGGTAACCGGCGTCTTCTTCCAGCCCTCGAACGCCGCGGCGGCGGCCTCAACCGCGGCGCGTGCATCGGCCGCGCTGGACGCCTGGAAGCGGCCGACGATGTCGCGCGTGTCGGCCGGGTTGACGTCGTCGAAGCTGCGGCCCGGGCTGCTGCGCGTCCACTCGCCGCCGATCAGGTTGCGGAATTCCTCGACTTCCCGGGTCTGCGCCTGTGCGCCCGCGAGGCTCATGCCTGCAGCAGCGCGCGCTCTGCCGGGGCGACCGCCTTCTCGGATTTCTCCAGTTCGGAGAGCGGGATGTCCTTGGCGACGTAGTCGTGATAAAGCGCGGTGGTGTAGAGCAGGCGCATCTGGGCGCCGATCTCGCAGATCTTCAGGCAACGCTGCTGCAGTTCGGGCGTGGTCGCGTGCTCGAGCACGATCTGGTAGCCGCGCTCGCCGTGAATCTCGTCGGAGACGATGTGCAGGTCGAAGAACTCGACTTCCTGGTCGGTGAACTTGTATTTCTCGCGCAGCGTGGGGGTCTGCTTGCGGTAGATGGAGGGCACCTGCGATTCCAGGCCCACCACCAGGCCGGCCACCGCGACGATGGGATCCTCGCGCATCGCCACCGCGTAGCACCAGCTCTGCAGGCCGCGCGTGGTCGGCGACATATTTTCCGGGTCGGTGACGCGCGCGCGCGTCGTGCCGCAGGCTTCGGCGAAGCGGATCAGCAAGTCGGTATGGCGGTCGCCGCCGATCTCCTCCTCATACATGTTGTGCAGCAGGAAGTCCTTCGCGTCGACGTAGCGGTCCGGCATGCGTGCATAGATGTAGGCGAGGTAGTCGGCGAAGGGGCCGACGTAGTGGAAATGGTTCTCCGCCCAGCGCGCCAGATGGGCGCGCGACAGCTTGCCGCTCGCCCAGGCGATGCTGAAGGGCGCCTTGTTCGCGCTCTTACCCTTGATGGCGTTCTCAAGTGCTTCGCGGAATTGGTCGGGATTCATGAGTGCGGTCATCGGGAGCTCCTGTCGGAAAATGAGCGGTTGCTTGAATGTATACAGTATACTAAGATTCATTCCGGAACAAGATTTATGTTGCAGATCTCACTCTGCAAACCAATGTTTATTTAATTAAATCAAAAGACTGCAGAGCCGATGCCGACGGTCGTCATCCAAGCCAATGGCCAGTCCTACACGGGCGAAGTGAAGGACAGCACTAACCTGGTGGTGCGCGCCGGCATCAAGCAGTTTCCCCATCCGCACCTGAAGTACCGCTGCGGCATGGGCAAGTGCGGGACCTGCGCCAGCCGGATCCTGAAGGGCGCGGAACAGCTGCCGGCGCCGAACTGGAAGGAAGAGAAGATCCTCGGCGAGCGCCTCGCGCTCGGCTACCGGCTTTGCTGCCAGCTGTGGATCACGCACGACATCGAGCTCACGCAGGACGACCTCGTCCCGGCGAAGCCGGCGGCGGCCTGAGGTTCCCGTGTACGTGATCCTCGCCAGCAAGCCGGGCCAGTACCGCACCGAGCTGGGCGAGGGCATGCGCGCGGTCGAGGCCTACGACTACGTCTTCTGCGGCCGCCGGCGCGCCCACTACGTGATCGCCGAGCTGCCGGCCGAGGCGAAGGTGCGCATCGTCGAGGAGTCGGAACCGCCCTGCGTCAACCTGGTTCCAACCAAGTTCCTGCCGCGCTTCGACAGCCTAGACAAGGCCCGCAGCGAGCTGCGCCAGCTGGCCGGCTTCGGCGCGATGGACATCCAGCTGGTGAGGACCTGAAGCAATGATCACCGTCACCCTGATCACCAACGGCCGGCAGATCACGGGCCCCGAGAACAGCAACCTGCTGCGGCTGTCGATCCGCGAGAAGGGCGGCATCCCGTTCAAGTGCGGCGGCGGAATCTGCGGCACGTGCCGTTGCCGCATCGAGCTGGGCCTGGAGAACACCGACGCGGTGAAGGACAAGGAGCGCAAACACCTGACCGATGCCGATCTTGCTTCCGGGCACCGCATGGCGTGCCAGACCTTCGTCAGCGGCGATATCAGCGTTTCCTGGATCCCGCTCGAACAGCGGCCTGCCAAACCTCCCGCGCCGCCGGCCTAGGCGGGATTGCCGGGCATTTGCTCTCGGCGTATGTGGTTGCGGGAAATACTGCACCCCTTCGAGGTGTTCGAGCGATTCATTTCCGCAAGATCGTTCTGACGCCCATTGCTTCCCCGAGCAGCAGCACGTCCGCGCCGCGGCGCGCGAAGATCCCATTGGTCACCACGCCGGCAATGCCGTTCAGTTCGGCTTCCAGCGCGGGCGGATCCATGATCGTCAAGCCGTGGCAATCCAGGATCAGGTTGCCGTTGTCGGTCTTGTAGTTCTCCCGCAGCACCGGCTGCGCCTTGCGCCTGAGCATCTCGCGCCCGACGTGGCTGCGCGCCATCGGGATCACTTCCAGCGGCAGCGGGAACTTGCCGAGCACCGGCACGAGTTTCGATGAATCGCAGATGCAGACGAACTTCCTCGCCACCGCGGCGACGATCTTCTCGCGCGTCAGCGCCCCGCCGCCGCCCTTGATCATGTGCAGGTGTTCGGTGACCTCGTCCGCGCCGTCGACGTAGACGGGCAATTCGGAAACGCTGTTCAGGTCGAACACGCGGATGCCGTGCTTCTTCAGGCGCTCGGCGCTCGCTTCCGAAGCGGCGACGGCGCCTTCTATTTTGTTTTTTATTTTTGATAAAAAATCTATGAACGTGAATACCGTAGAGCCTGACCCCACGCCGACCACGGCGTCCTCGACTACATATTGGAGCGCGGCCTCGGCGACTTTTTTCTTCAGCTCGTCCTGGGTCACTTCTTCCTCTGCGGCGGCAGGTCGGTGCAGGCGCCTTCGAACAGTTCAGCCGCCATGCCGACCGATTCGCCGAGCGTAGGATGCGGATGGATGGTCTTGCCGATGTCGGTGGCGTCCGCGCCCATCTCGATCGCCAGCGCGAGCTCGCTGATCAGGTCGCCGGCGCCGGTGCCGACGATGCCGCCGCCGACGATGCGGTGCGTGCCGGCGTCGAAGATCAGCTTGGTGAAGCCTTCGTCGCGCGCATTGGCGATGGCGCGCCCCGAAGCCGCCCAGGGGAATTTCGCCACACCGACTTTCGTGCCCGCCTTCTTTGCTTCGTCTTCGGTCAGGCCGACCCAAGCGATCTCGGGGTCCGTGTAGGCCACCGAGGGAACGACGCGCGCATCGAAGTGGGATTTTTGTCCCGCGGCGGCTTCCGCGGCGACGTGCCCCTCGTGCACCGCCTTGTGCGCGAGCATCGGATTGCCGGCGACGTCGCCGATCGCGAAGATGTTCGGCACATTGGTGCGCATCTGCGAGTCGACCGGTATGAACCCGCGCTCGTTGACCGCCACGCCCGCAGTCTCGGCGCCTATCTTCTTTCCGTTCGGCGTGCGGCCCACCGACACCAGCACCAGGTCGTACAGGCCGGGCTCGCCCTGGTCGAAGCTGACCTTGATGCCGTCCTTGGCCGCTTCCACCTTCGTGGTCTTCGTCTTCAGCATGATCCTGTCGAAGCGGCCGGCATTGAACTTCTGCCACACGCCCACCAGGTCGCGGTCCGCGCCGAGCATCAGCCCGTCCAGCATCTCCACCACGTCGAGTCGCGCGCCGAGCGTCGAATAAACCGTGCCCATCTCCAGGCCAATGATGCCGCCGCCGATGACGAGCAGCTTCTTCGGCAGGCTGCGCAGCTCGAGCGCGCCGGTGGAATCGACGATGCGCGGGTCCTCCGGCAGGAACGGCAGCTTGGCCGCCTGCGAGCCGGCGGCGATGATGGCGTTCGCGAAGGTGATTTTCTTGCCGCCGACGTCGATCGAATTCTTGCCGGTGAACTTGCCCACGCCCTGCACCACCGTCACCTTGCGCATCTTCGCCATCGAGGCCAGGCCGCCGGTGAGCTTGCCCACCACCTTGCCCTTGAACGCGCGCAGCTTGTGCAGGTCCAGCTTTGGCTCGCCGAAGGCGACGCCGTGCTCGGCAAGCTCCCTCGCGCCGTCCATGATAGCGGCGGTATGCAGCAGCGCCTTGGACGGAATGCAGCCCACGTTGAGGCACACCCCGCCCAGCACCGGGTAGCGTTCGACGAGGATCGTTTTCAGGCCGAGATCGGCGGCGCGGAACGCGGCCGAATAGCCGCCGGGACCGGAACCGAGAACGAGCATGTCGCAATCGAAGCTGGAGACCGTCTGCGGACCCGGTGCCGCTGCTGCCTGGGTTTTTGCGGGCTGAGCTTTTACGGGTTCGGGTTTCGCGGTCGCTGCGGCAGCTCCGGCGCCACTTTCCATCGTCAGGATCAGCGAACCCTGGGAAACCTTGTCCCCAAGCTTCACCGTCAGTTCTTTCACCACGCCCGCCTCCGGCGCGGGAATTTCCATCGACGCCTTGTCGGATTCCAGAGAAATCAGCGACTGCTCTTTCGCGACCATGTCGCCGGGTTTCACCAGGATTTCGATCACCTCGACATCCTTGAAGTCGCCGATGTCCGGGACCTTCACCTCTACGATGCCGGCCATTTAGAGCAGCGTCCGGCGGATGTCGGAGAGAATCTTGGTGAGCTCCGTGGTGAAGCGCGCCGCCGCCGCACCGTCGATCACGCGGTGGTCGTACGAGAGAGACAGCGGCAGGATCAGTCGCGGGACGAACTCCTTGCCGTTCCAGACCGGCTTCGTCGCAGAGCGCGATACGCCCAGGATCGCCAGTTCGGGCGCGTTAATGATCGGCGTGAAGTAGGTCCCGCCGATGCCGCCCAGGCTCGATATCGAGAAAGTCCCGCCCTGCATGTCGCCCGCCTTCAACTTGCCGTCCTTGGCGAGCTTGGAGATCTCCGCCAGCTCCCGCGCAAGGTCGAACACGCCTTTGCGGTCCGCGTCGCGTACCACGGGCACCACGAGGCCGCCCGGCGTGTCGACGGCAACGCCGATGTGATAGTACTTCTTCACGATCAGGTTTTCGCCGGACTTGTCGAGCGAGGCGTTGAATTGCGGAAACTGCCGCAGCGCAGTGACGCAGGCCTTGATCATGAAGGCGAGCATCGTGAGCTTGAAGCCTTTTTTCTCGGTCTCTACGGTCTGGCTCTTGCGGAAGGCCTCGAGGTCGGTGATGTCCGCGTCGTCGCACTGCGTGACGTGCGGAATCGAAATCCAGTTGCGGTGCAGGTAGGGTCCCGACAGCTTCTGGATGCGCGACAGGGGCTTCGATTCGATCGGGCCGAACTTCGCGAAGTCGACGTCGGGCCAGGCCGGAAGGTTGAAGGGCAGCGCGCCGCCCTTCGCGGCGGCGGGCGTGCTCACCGGCTTGCTCGCCAGCGCCCCTTTCACGTATGCCTGCACGTCTTCCTTCTGGATCCGGCCCTTCGGTCCGCTTCCCTGGACGCGCGTCAGATCGACACCCAGTTCGCGCGCAAACATGCGGATCGACGGGCTCGCGTGCGGCAGCGACGCCACCGCGTCCCTCGGCTCGGAGGGCACCGGCTCGACGCGCGGCGCATGCGCAGGCTTTGCTTCCGGCACCCTGGTTGCGGGCTTTTCCGCTGCGGGCGCCTTCTCGACGACCGCCGGCGCCGCGCCCCCCGGCTCAAGCTTCAGCAGCAGCGAGCCCTCGGAAACCTTGTCGCCGACCTTGATCTTGAGTTCCTTGACCACGCCCGCCTCGGGCGAAGGGATTTCCATCGTCGCCTTGTCCGACTCGAGCGAAACCAGCGACTGTTCCTTGGCGACCGTGTCGCCGGGCTTCACCAGGATTTCGATGACCTCGACATCCTTGAAATCGCCGATGTCGGGAACGAGGACATCCTTCATACGGTGGTCGGGTCCGGCTTGTTGGGGTCGATGCCGTACTTCTTGATCGCGTCGGCTACCGTTTTCGCCTTGGCTTCGCCCATCTCGGCAAGCGCCTTCAGCGCGGCGATGGCGACGAAATAGCGGTTCACCTCGAAGAAGTGCCGCAGCTTGGCACGCGAGTCCGAGCGGCCGAAGCCGTCGGTGCCAAGCACCTTGTAGACGCGGTCCTTGGGGACGAACGGCCGAATCTGGTCGGCAAAGGTCTTGAGGTAGTCGCTCGCGGCGATCACCGGGCCGGCGCGCTTTTCCAGGCACTGCGCGACGTAGGCCACCTTCGGTTTGTCCTCGGGATGCAGCAGGTTCCAGCGCTCCGCCGCGAGGCCGTCGCGGCGCAGCTCGGTGAAGCTGGTCGCGCTCCAGACATCCGCCGCGACGTCCCAGTCCTTCTCAAGCAATTCCGCCGCCGCCTCGACTTCCCGCAGGATGGTTCCCGAGCCCATCAGCTGGACGCGCGTTTTCGCTTTCGACTTCGAATCCCTGAGCGGATAGAGGCCTTTCAATATGCCCTGCTCGACACCCGCAGGCAGCGCCGGGTGTTCGTAGTTCTCGTTCATCAGGGTGATGTAGTAGTACACGTCCTCCTGGTTGGCCACCATGCGCCGCAGGCCGTCATGGATGATCACCGCGAGCTCGTGGCCGTAGGCCGGATCGTAGGAGACGCAGTTCGGGATCACCGAGGAAATCAGGTGCGAGTGGCCGTCCTCGTGCTGCAGGCCCTCGCCGTTGAGCGTCGTACGGCCCGCCGTCGCGCCCAGCAGGAATCCGCGCGCGCGCTGGTCTGCGGCCGCCCAGGCAAGATCACCGATGCGCTGCATGCCGAACATCGAATAGAAAATATAGAACGGCACGGTGACCTGGTTTGAGTGGCTATACGAGGTCGCCGCCGCGATCCAGGAAGACATCGCGCCCGCCTCGTTGATGCCCTCCTCGAGGATCTGGCCCTGCTTGTCCTCGCGGTAGTACATCACCTGGTCCTTGTCGACCGGCTCGTACTTCTGGCCCTCCGGCGCGAAGATGCCGAGCTGGCGGAACATGCCTTCCATGCCGAAGGTGCGCGCCTCGTCCGGAACGATCGGCACCACGCGCTTGCCGAGCTCCTTGTCGCGCACCAGCGCCGTCAGGCAGCGCACGAAGGCCATGGTGGTCGAGATCTCGCGGCCCTCGCCCGAGCCTTTCAATATCTGGTCGAAGATCGAGAGCGGCGGCACCGCCGGCGCGGCCTCCGCCTTCGGGCGGCGCTGCGGGAAGAAGCCGCCGAGCGCTGCGCGGCGTTCCTTCAGGTATTTCATCTCCGGCGAATCGGCCGGCGGCACGTAGAACGGCAGTTTCTCCAGCTGGTCATCGGGAACCGGCACGTTGAAGCGGTCGCGCATCTCCCGGATCGTCGCGACGTCGACTTTCTTGAGCTGGTGCGTCGGGTTCTTCGCCTGGCCCTGTTTGCCGAGGCCGTAGCCCTTGATGGTCTTGGCAAGAATCACCGTCGGCTGGCCCTTGTGCTTTGCCGCCGCAGCATAGGCCGCATAGATCTTGTGCGGATCGTGCCCGCCGCGGTTCAGGCGCCAGATGTCCTCGTCGCTCATGCGCGAGACCATCTCGAGCACCTTCGGGTTCTTGCCGAAGAAGTTCTTGCGCACAAAAGCGCCGTCGTTCGCCTTGAAGTTCTGGTATTCGCCGTCGACCGTGTCCTCCATGATCTTGCGCAGCAGGCCCTCCTTGTCGCGCGCGAGCAGCGGGTCCCAGTAGCCGCCCCAGATCAGCTTGATTACGTTCCAGCCGGAACCGCGGAATTCACCTTCGAGTTCCTGGATGATCTTGCCGTTGCCGCGGACCGGCCCGTCCAGCCGCTGCAGGTTGCAGTTGACGATGAAGATCAGGTTGTCGAGCTTCTCCCTCGCCGCCATGCCGATCGCGCCCAGCGATTCGGGCTCGTCCATCTCGCCGTCGCCGCAGAACACCCAGACCTTGCGGTTCTCGGTCTGCGCATGGCCGCGCGCCTGCAGGTACTTGAGGTAGCGCGCCATGTAGATCGCCTGGATCGGGCCCAGACCCATCGACACGGTCGGGAACTGCCAGAAATCCGGCATCAACCAGGGATGCGGGTACGAGGAGACGCCCTTGCCGTCGACTTCGCGCCGGAAGTTGAGCAGCTGCTCCTCGGAGAGGCGTCCTTCCATCAATGCGCGCGCATAGACCCCGGGCGAGGAATGGCCCTGGAAATAGACGAGGTCGCCGCCGTGCCCCTCATGCGGTGCATTCCAGAAATGATTCTGCCCGACGCCGAACAGCGTGCCCACCGACGCAAAACTAGCGATGTGGCCGCCGAGCTCGTCGTCGTTCTTGTTGGCGCGCGCCACCATCACCATCGCGTTCCAGCGGCAGTACGAACGGATGCGCTCCTCCAGCGCCGGGTCGCCCGGCGAGCGCTCTTCCATGTGCGCGGGAATCGTATTGACGTACGGCGTGTAAGGGGAGAACGGGAGATAGACCCCGGAGGTGCGCGCCTTTTCGGTAAGTTTTTCGATCAGGTAGTGCGCCCGCCCGCCGCCTTCGCGTTCGAGCACTGCTTCGAGCGCATCGAGCCACTCCTGGGTTTCCAGGCTGTCGGGATCGTTTGCCGCGGGCTGTTGCGGGACGGCGGACATAGCTTCCTCC
>DATJYN010000025.1:0-6661 GCA_035499575.1 Burkholderiales bacterium
CTGGGCGGCCGAGTTCGGCGCCGCCAGCTGGGCGCAGTACTTCCTGAAGTGGATCGTCGGCCACCCCGCGGTCACCTGCGCAATCCCGGGCACCGGCAAGCCCGAGCACATCGCCGACAACGTCGCCGCCGGCTACGGCGCACTGCCGGACGAAAAAATGCGCCTGCGCATGGCGCAATATTTCGATTCCCTGTGACTGAAATACTGAACAGCGCCGGCTTCTATGCCGGCCTGCCGGTGCTGCCCAGCTTCGATGCGGTCGCCGACACGCGGAATTTCGCGCAGTTGCCCGCCGACTGGCACGTGGCGATGTGCGACGTGCGCAATTCGACGAAAGCGGTCGAAGCGGGCAATTACAAGCACGTCAACACCGTCGGCGCCTCGGCGGTGACGGCGATACTGAACGCCGCCGGCGACCTCGACATCCCGTTCATCTTCGAAGGCGACGGCAGCGCGTTTTGCGTGCCGCCGCAGCTGCTCGAAGACGCCAAGGCGGCACTCGCCAAGACCCAGGAAATGGCGCACGATTCCTTCGGGCTCGAATTGCGCGTTGCGACGCTGCCGGTCGCTGCCATCCGCGCCGCCGGCCACGACATCTGGGTCGCACGCGTGCGCGTCTCGGCGAACTACATCCAGGCCGCCTTTGCCGGCGGCGGCATGGGATATGCCGACCGGTTCATGAAGGATCCGGACACCGCGCCGCTGTGCGAGATCAAGCCGGGCAGCGTCGTCGCGCGCGGCAGCCTCGAGGGCCTGGAGTGCCGCTGGCAGGACATTCCCAGCCTGCATGGCGAGACCGTCAGCCTGATCGTGCGCGCGCTCACCACCGATGCCGGCAAAGCCGGCGCGATCTACCGGGAGGTCATCGCCAAGGTGCGCGAGGCCTACGGCAGCGACGAGGCCTGCCACCCGCTGACGCCGCCCGCGCTGCAGCTCGTGCCGGCGCTGAGCGCGCGGCAGCTCGGCAACGAAGCCGGCGTGCGTGCCGCCGGGCGCGGGCGGTTCGGCAAGTGGCTGTGGCTGATGCGCGTGCGCTGGTTCGTGATCCTCGGCTGGTTCCTGATGAAATTCGGCCTGAAGACCGAGCAGACGGACTGGAGCACCTACAAGGAGACGCTGTTCCGCAATACCGACGTGCGCAAATTCAACGACGTCTACCGGCAGATCCTCGCCGGCACGGCCGCGCAGCGCCAGGCGCTCGACGCCTGGCTGGCGGAGCGCTATGCGAAACGCGAGCTGGTCTACGGCCTGCACGTGACCGACCGCGCTCACATGACCTGCCTGGTGTTCAACTACTCGGGCAAGCACCTGCATTTCATCGACGGCGCCGACGGCGGCCTGTTTCTCGCTGCGAAAGCCTTCAAGGAACGCGCCGCCAAGCTGATTTAAGATGCGGGAAAAGGAGGCCTTCATGAAGCAAGCCGACTATTCAAGCCTCGTCGAGCCAGACCGCGTGCGCAAGGAGGTCTACACCGACGCGCAGATCTTCGAGCGCGAGATGGAGCGCATCCACGAGACGGTGTGGATCTACTGCGGCCACGAATCGCAGGTGCCGAAGGCGGGCGACTACTACACGGTGCAGATCGGCCGCCAGCCGATGCTCATGGTCAGGGGCCGGAACGGCAAGGTGAACGTGCTCTACAACCGCTGCCCGCACCGCGGCAACATGATCTGCGGCGACCGCAGCGGCAATACCGGCGAGCAGTTCCGCTGCTCCTACCACGCCTGGACCTTCCAGCTGGACGGCAGGCTGAAGAACATCCCGATGATGAAATCGGGCTACGAAGGCACGCGCTACGGCAAGGACAACCCCGACTGCAACGTCAAGAAGTCCGCGCGCGTCGAGAACTATCGCGGGTTTGTGTTTGCAAGTCTTTCCGATTCCGGACCCTCGTTAAAGGAATTTCTGGGTAAAAGCATCGTGGCCTTCGACGACATGTGCGACCGCGCGCCCGAGGGCGAGGTCGAGGTGGTGCCGAACTGCTTCCGCGTGATCCAGCACTCGAACTGGAAGCTGTTCCTGGAAAACCAGCTCGATGCGCTGCATCCCTCGGTGGTGCACCAGTCGACCGGGCGCGCCGCGCACGAGGTCGAGAAGGTCCTCGCGAAGCACGCCAAGTCCGGCAGCGCGCCGCTCTCGTACCACATGCTGTCGGCGTTCGCGACCGTCACCATCGACAAGTGGGACAACTTCCAGACCGTCAACTATCCCTACGGCCACTGCATCCTCACCGGCTACCTGGGCCTGCGGCCGCAGGACCCCGACACGCTCGCCTACGACAAGATCATGATCAAGGCCTACGGCAAGAAGCGCTTCGAGGAGATCGTCGGCGTCAACATCCACCACGTGCTGGTCTACCCTGGCCTCTCGGTGCAGTCTCCGCTACAGCAACTGCGCGCAGTGCGGCCGCTCGGCGTCGACCGCACGCTCACCGAGATCTGGCACTTCCGGCTGAAGGGCGCGCCGGAGGCGATCTACCGGCGCTCGCTCGCCTACTACAACCTGGTCAATTCGCCGGCGACGCTGATCAACGCCGACGACCTGGAGAACTTCTGGAAATGCCACAACGGCCTCGCTTCCGACGGCGGCGACTGGGTCAGCCTCGCGCGCCACTACGGCCACGACATCGAGAAGAAGGACGGTACGGTCGAGAGCGCGCCGAACATGGGCACTTCGGAAGCGCCGATGCGGAACCAGATGAAAGCCTGGGCGAAGTTCATGGGAGCCGGAAGGTGACGGCGAAACTCGAGACTCAGCACGACGTAGAGCAGTTCCTCTACCGCCAGGCCGGGCTGCTGGATGCCAGGCAGTGGCAGGACTGGATCGAGCTGTTCACCCCCGACGGCCTCTACTGGATGCCGCCGGACGCCTCCTACAAGACCTGGGACGGCCAGCCGTCGATCTTCGCGGAAGACAAGAACCTGATGACCGTGCGCATGCTGCGCGTGCTGCACCCGGATGCCTGGTCGCAGCGACCGCTGTGGGGCACCAATCACGTCGTCTCGAATGTCGTCATCCGGAAAATCGCCAGGAACGGCGACGTTGAGGTCAGCTCACGCTTCCACATGATGGAACTGCGGCGCGACGACGTGCGGCACTTCGCGGGATCCTATTTTCACGTTTTGAAAAAATCAAAGCGTGGCTACGGAATCAAACTGCAGCGCGTCGACATGACCAACGCGCAGGCGGCTTACGACTACGTATTGCAGGTCTGGGTTTGACAGCCAGACAGGCGCGCGGCCGGCGCTATTCTGCGCTGGCGGCGAGCCGGTCTGCGATCCGCGCCACGCGGCGGAGCAGGCGAGGCAGCAGCAGCGCGGGCGGCGGCGGCGGCGGCAGCAGGCCGCGCTTGCGCATGTACTCGTAGGCGAAGGCGTAGAGGGGCGGCGTGTCGAGCGCACGCAGGCGGTAGCCGAGGCGCTCGATCAGGTTGGTAAAAAGCACCTCGCCCAGCACTGAGTGGTCGTCGTCGTCCTGCGACTCGTGCGCGCGGCGATGCGGCAGGTGGCCCCACAGCGCCACCACGCTGTCGAGGACGCCGCGGTGCGTTGTGCCAACGCCGCCATGCGCGTGCAGCAGCGGCTCGCGCGAAAGCCCCTGGATGGCGACGAACCCGGTGCCCGCCTCCCGCTCGAAGGCCTCGACACAACGAGCGAAGTAGCCCTCGCCGGTCAGCAGGATGTCGTCCTCGGTAAACGTCCAGTACTCGTAGCGGTCACGGAAGCACTGGAACGCATGGTCGTAGCCGCCTAGCGACGAGCCGTAATTTTTGCGCGTCAGCACGCGCAAGATGCCCGCGCGCGTGCGCGTGCCGTCAATTCCACGCAGGAACCGGTTGCCCCTCTCCCAGCCTACGTCATTGTTGACGATGAGCGTATCGCAGGGCACGCCGGGATCGACCTGACACTCCAACTCATGCAGCAAGCGCACAAGCTGAAGCACCGCCCCGGCGTCGGGGAACACCTGCGCGTGCAAGAAGGGCCCGGGCGGATCCCCGCACAGCGTGGTTGCTCGCCGGACCATGCGCCCCGTGAAGCAGGTTGTGATGACCTTGCAGTGCTTGGCTGGCGTCACAGGCACCGGGACGGCCCGCTGTTACGGGGTTCGGCCACGCACCTCGATTCACGTGCAACCTGTTGTTTAATAAAACATTTTAATGTCGCCAAGGAAACCCCTGACGAATTTGAAAGCATCGGATTTAATTAGTTCCACGAGCGGCGCGTCGTTTCGCGCCGCCGGGCGCCGAGTGTCGCTAGCGTCTCAACGCTGGGTAAGCTGCTTCACGTAGAAATGGCGGCTTTCACCGGCCGGCGAACCTCGCATTCCGCCGAAGCGCTTGAAACCCAGCTTCTCGTAGAAGCCCGGCGCCTGGAACGAATAGGTATTGAGGTGCATGAGGCGGCTGCCGCGCCGGCGCGCAAGGCGCTCGGCCTCCCGCATCAGGCGCTGGCCATAGCCCAGCCGCCGCACGCGCGGCGACAGCCACAGCAACTCGACGTAGCTCTCCTTCCAGTACGACTGCAGGATCAGCCCGCCGAGCACGCGCCCTTCGCCGTCGCGGGCGGTAAGCACGGTGCGCGCGTAATGAAACGGCCCCCCCATCTTGCGGTTGTAGCGCAGCAGTCCGTCCCAGAGCTTGCGCGACATGGCGCCTGTGCGCTTTCTCTCCGCGACGATGCGCCCGGAATGTTTCATGCCCGGATGGTAGCAACGACAGCGGGTGGTATCCTCGCCAGGTGATCGTCAGGATCTTCGCGCTGATCTGCGCCGCCCTGCTGGCGCTGCCCGCTGCGGCGCAAAACTTCCCCTCCAAGCCTGTCCGCATCATCGTCGTCTACCCGCCCGGCGGCACCAGCGACGCGGTCACGCGGCTGCTGGCGGAGAAGCTGTCCGCCTCGCTCGGTCAGCAGGTTCTGGTGGAGAACCGCGGCGGTGCCGGCGGCGCGATCGGCATGGACGCACTGGCGAAGTCGGCGCCGGACGGCTACAGCATCGCCTTCTCCGCGATCAGTCCGCTCACGCTGCTGCCGCACGTCGGCAAGGTCCCCTACGACCCGCTGAAGGACATCGTGCCGCTCGCGAGCGTGATGTTTTCGCCGGTCTACTTCCTCGCGACGCCCGCCTTCGCCGGCGCCAGTTTTGCCGACATGGTGCGGGAGGCGAAAGCGAAACCGGGCACGCTGCGTGTCGGCACGTCCGGCATCGCCACGCTCGGCCACCTGATGGTCGAGCAGCTGCGGATCGCGGGCGTCGATCTCGTGCACGTACCGTACCGCGGCGGCGGCCAGGTGATCACCGATGCGGCCGGCGGGCAATTCGAGCTCTTCACCGCCAATCCCAGTCCTGGTGTCAACTCGATGCTGCAGCAGGGCAAGTTCCGCATACTTGCGGTCGCCGCCCCGAGGCGCCTGCCCGCGCTGCCCTCGGTGCAGACGATGACCGAACTGGGTTATCCGGACTCGAACTACACCTCGCATTTCGGCTTCTTCGCGCCCGCGAGGACGCCGGAGACGGTGCTGAAGCGCCTGCACGACGACATCAATGCCGCGCTCGCGCTGCCGGAGTTGGCGGAGCGCCTGACGAAGCTGGACAACGTGGTCGCGCCCGCGACGCAGGAGCAGTTCGCGCAGGTGGTGCAGCGCGAATACGATGCGAATGCGAAAGTGGTGGCGAAAGCGGGAATAAGGCGCGAGTGATGAGATTGATCCTGATTTTTCTATTGAGTATTTTCATAAATGAAGACGTACGGGCGCAACAGTTCCCCATCCGCCCGGTCAAGCTCGTGGTCGGCTTCACGCCCGGCGGCGGCGTGGACATCAATGCGCGCCTGCTCGCATCGAAGCTGACCGAAATCCTCGGCCAGACGGTGCTGGTCGAGAACAAGCCGGGCGCGGGCACCAACATCGCCAACGAATACGTCGCCAAGTCGGCGCCGGACGGCTACACGCTGCTGTTCAACAGCCCGGCGGTGGCGATCAACATGTCGCTATACAAGAACCCGGGCTACGACGTGCTGAAGGACTTCGCGCCGGTGTCGGTGTTCTCCGACAGCACCAATATCCTGGTGGTGCCGTCCTCGCTGCCGGTGACCTCGGTGAAGGAACTGATCGCGCTCGCCCGCGAGAAACCGGGCGCGCTCAACTTCTCCTCGGCCGGCGCCGGCACCACGCAGCACCTCGCCGGCGAATTGTTCAAGCTGCGCACCGGCACGCAGATGGTCCACGTCCCCTACCGCGGCAGCGCGCCCTCGATCGCAGCGTTGCTGTCGTCCGAGGTGCAGCTCTCCTTCGTCAATCCGCTCGCCATCGGCCCGCACGTGAAGTCCGGCCGCCTGCGCGCGCTGGCGGTGGCCGGCCCGCGGCGCGCGCCGCTGTTGCCCGAAATACCGACCATGAAGGAAGCCGGCGTCGAGGGGGTCGAGGTGCCGCTATGGTTCGGCATGCTCGCGCCCGTGGGCACCCCGCGCGAGGTCATCGCAACCCTGGCCGCCGGCGTCATGCGCGCGGCGAAGGATCCGGACATGCGCAAGCGCCTGGAGGAACAGGGCGGCGAGCCCGTGGGCGGCACGCCGGAGGAGTTCGCCGCGCTGCTGCGCGAGGAGGTCGCGAAGTGGGCCGAGGTGGTAAAGGTCTCGGGCGCTAAGGCGAATTAGGCTTCTTC
>DATJYN010000026.1:0-56450 GCA_035499575.1 Burkholderiales bacterium
ACTTCTTCAACGAAGACGAAGTCCGATTGCTGACCGACCTGGGCGCGGATATCTCGCTCGCGCTGGAGAACATTTTCAAGGGGGAAAAGCTCAAGTACCTCGCGCACTACGATGAACTGACCGGCCTGCCGAACAGGGCACTGTTCCTCGAGCACTTGCAGAAGTCGTTGAACGCGGCGAGAGAGGTCGGAGCGACCACTGCGGTGGCCGTCGGCAATATCCGCCGCCTTCAACTTGTAAACGATTCATTCGGCTGGTCGGCGGGGAACGCGCTGCTGCGCCAGTTTGCCCAGCGCATCCGGACGCAGTGGCCGGAACCGGAGCAGCTCGCGCGAATTTCGGGCGACACCTTCGCACTGATCCTCCCTAACGTCGGTGACGCCGTCAGCATTGCGACGGCCATCGAGAACGCGGTCACTAGGGCGACCGAATCTCCCGTCGTCGTTGATGGCAGGGAGATCCGGATTTCGATGGCCGTGGGCACCACCGTCTGCCCGCCGGATGCCCATCAAGCGGAAATCCTGTTGCGCAATGCGGAGGCCGCGCTGAAGAAGGCCAAGGCGTCGGGAGAGCGCGTGCTGTTCTACCAGCCCGAGATGAATGCGCGCGTCGAGGAGACCCTGGCACTGGAGAACAAGCTGCGCCGCGCGCTCGGCAATGGGGAATTCGAGCTCCACTACCAGCCCAAGGTCGAGGCGGCCACCGGCCGCATCATTGGGCTGGAGGCATTGATGCGCTGGCGCGACCCGGAGAGTGGCCTGGTGCAGCCGTCGAAATTCATCCCGATCCTGGAGGAGACCGGCATGATCCTCGAGGTCGGCGCCTGGGCGATCCGCAAGGCCCTCATGGATTCGCATGACTGGCGGCGCGCGCATGACGGGGGGCTGTGCGTCGCCGTCAACGTCTCGCCGCTGCAGCTCAAGCAGCGCGACTTCGTAGCGATGGTACGGCGCGCAATCGACGGACTGAGCGTTGCGCGCGGAGAACTGTACCTGGAGATCACCGAAAGCATGGCCATGGATGATGTCGAGGAAAACGTGAAGAAACTGCAGGAGATCCGCGACATGGGTGTGAGCATCGCCGTGGACGATTTCGGCACCGGTTATTCGTCGCTCGCCTACCTGGCGAAGCTGCCCGTAAATTCCCTCAAGATAGACCGGTCATTCATTGCCACCATGTCGAGCGATGTTCAGAGCATGACGCTGGTTTCCACGATCATCTCGCTTGCCCAGGCGCTCAAGCTGGAAGTCGTCGCGGAAGGCGTCGAGACCGAGGAGCAGGCGAAGTTCCTGCGCCTGCTTCGTTGCGA
Organism: Burkholderiales bacterium; assembly: GCA_035499575.1. Lineage (GTDB taxonomy): Bacteria > Pseudomonadota > Gammaproteobacteria > Burkholderiales > SG8-39 > RBG-16-66-20. The sequence continues at coordinate 1,310 of DATJYN010000026.1, forward strand.
CAAGCTGCAGGGCTACCTCTACGGCAGGCCGATGCCCGCTGCGGAGGTCGAAGCCTTCCTGCACTCAGGAAGTCAGGCGCCGTGTCCCCACAATCCGAAGTAATGGCGCGGCGCGGTGAGCACGTGTTGCCAGAACGCTACCGGGCATTAATGACGCGGATGTCAAGCAGCCGACTAGGATCAATTCCGGTAGGACGGGTCTTTCGCGTCGACTAGGCGCTGCATGGCGGCAAATACGTCGTCGCAGGTGCGTTTCTCGCCCGGACCCGATTCGCGCACCGTTTGCGCGAACACCTCGTGCCGGATGGGATTCAGGGCGCCGGCAGCGCTGGCAGCGATCTGCACGTCGCAGGCGCGCTGCAGCGTCCACAGCGTCATAAATGCTTCGGGCACAGACGGGCCCCAGGCGAGCAGTCCATGATTTCGCAGGATCACGGCTTTTTTCCGGCCGATGCTGCCAACGAGGCGCGCCTTCTCGCCCTCCTCGACCGTAATGCCCTCAAAATCATGATAGGCGATGTCGCCGTGCAGTTGCGCGGCATAGAAATTGGTCGGCGACAGGCCGTCCTTCTGGCAGGCGACTGCCATGCCGGTGGTTGTGTGCGTATGCATCACGCAGTGCGCCTCAGCGACGCTGGCGTGGATGGCGCTATGAATGACGAATCCCGCCCGGTTCACCGGCCACTTCGATTCACGCACCGGGTTGCCCTCGATGTCGATCAGCACCAAGTTGGAGGCGACGATCTCACTGTAGTGGAGTCCGAACGGATTGATGAGAAACAGCTTCTCGGGACCCGGTACCCGCAGTGTGATGTGGTTGAAGATCATCTCTACCCAGCCGAGATGGTTGAAGATGCGATAGCAGGCGGCCAGTTGAGCACGGGCCTCGCGCTCGGCCTTGCTGACGGGAATTTCGCGCGCAGCGCGGGCAGCGCCTTGATGGTAGATCGTCATTGCAGAACTCCTAGTGTCACAGGTAGTCTACTCCCAACATGCGGCTGCTCGTATTGGCGCTGTCGTTCGCCTGGCCCCTGATCACGTCAGCGGAAACCCAAAGTGAGCGCGAGTGCGTCGAGGGCGGCGATTTCATCCGTAACGCGGCGCGCGCCCGCGACAACGGCGTTACGCGCGAGTTCTTCATCGGCCACCTCGAAGAAGATTTCGTCCTGATCCGGTCCTTTGCGCCCGCGTCGCGCTGGTTCGTGCACGACGAGGACGACGAGGCCTACCTGCGCGCCGAGGTCGAAGCGGTATTCGATGCGCCGCAAAGCAGCGAGCAGCACCGCGCAGATTTCCTCAAACGCTGCGAGCGGCGTGCGGGCCGCTTGCGCAGCTAGCGGAAGTCGAAGATCCTGAGAGCGTTGCGGCCGCGCACGCGGCTGCGGGCGCCGTCTGGCAGCCGGTCGACGCGCGCCAAACAGCCGATCGGATCGCCGATCGTGTGCGGGTAGTCCGAGCCGTAGAGCACGTTGCCGGAGCCGAACACGTTCACCGCCATGGCCAAGGCCTCGTCGGTAAACACCACCGAATCCGCGTAGATGCGGCGCGCGTGCAGGCTCGGTTTTTCCCGGGTCTTGGTGCGGCAGGCCGGGATGTGCTCGTAGCACTGGTCCATCCGGCCGATCAGATAAGGCAGCGTTCCGCCGCCGTGGCTGGCGATGATTTTCAGCTTCTGGAAGCGGTCGAAGAAACCGTCGTAGATCATGCGCGCCACCGCGAGCGTGGTGTCGGTAGTGAAGCCGATCGAAGCAACCAGCTGGAAATGCGCCATCTCCATTTCCCCTACGCCTGGGGGCGCGGTCGGGTGGATCAGGACCGGCAGGTGCGCGGCGTCGATCGCCTTCCAGATCTTCTCGAAACCGGGGTCCGTCAGGGCCTTGCCGCCAATATTGGCAAGCACCATCACGCCGCTGGCGCCCGCCTTGAGCGAGCGCTTGAGCTCCGCCAGCGCCGCCTTCTCATATTGCCAGGGCAGCGAGCAGAACCACTGGATGCGGTCCGGCCAGGTCTTGCGTGCCTTGGCCATTTCGTCGTTCATGACCTGGGCGGCTTTCAGGCTCACCGCTTCGCTGCCCCAGTAGGCATTCGGGCAGGTCAGAGAAACGACCGAAACGTCGATGCCGACACGGTCCATGTTCTTGACGCGCAGGTCCCAGTCGAACATTTCCGGCACCGGTGTCATGAACGGCGCGCCATCCAGGTGTATCGCCCGCAGCCCGCCCGTGACGGCCTTCAGGGTATAGCGCGGCCGGCCGTGCTTCTCGAGCAGCTTGAGCCACTCGTTGTTGAGCATGTGGGTGTGCACGTCGATGACGGGATTCATGGCTATTGCCTTTCTAGTCGACTTTCGCGCCGGCGGCTTTCACGACGGCCGCCCAGCGACCGACGTCGTTCCTGATGATTTCGCCGAACTGCTCCGGCGTATTCGCCGGCCACGGCTCCATGCCGAACTTCACCAGCAATGCGTGAAATTCCTCCGTGTTCTGGAAGCGCTGCATCTCTGCATTCAGCCGGGCGACTACCGACTTTGGCGTGCCGGCGGTGGTAACAACGCCCTGCCACGCCTGCCAGTCGAAGCCGGGCAGGGTCTGCGAGATCGGCGGCACATTCGGCATCAATACCGACTGCTTGCCGGCGGAGGTACCCAGCGCCGCGATCTTACCCGCTTGGATATTGGGCACTGCGACCGAAAAATCGAGGAACATCATTTCCGGCTTGCCGGCGATGATGTCCAGCACGGCGGCGGCCGAGCCCTTGTAGGGAACGTGCTGCACGTCGAGACCCGCTTCCTTCTTGAACACCTCCATGAACAGGTGGTGCGGGCTGCCGCTGCCGGACGAGGCGTAATTGAATTTGCCGGGATTCTGGCGCACCGTGTCGATCAGCTCCTTGACGCTTTTTGCCGGAAACGAGGGCGAAGCGACCAGGAAAAAATTCACTGACCCCACCAGCGAGACCGGCGCGAAGTCCTTCACTGCGTCGATCTGCGGCTTGGCATACATCGCCGGGCTGATGCCGAGCGTCGTTGAGGTCGCCAATAGCAGCGTGTAGCCGTCGGCCGGCGCCTTCGCCACCAAATCGGCGCCGATCAGCGTGCCCGCGCCGGCGCGGTTTTCCACCACCACCGGCTGCTTGAGCGCCGCGCCGAGACGCTCGCCGATGACGCGTCCGAGCACATCCGTCAGCGCACCGGGCGGATATGGCACGATCAAGCGCAGCGGCCTGGACGGGTAGTCCTGTGCTTGCGCCGTGCAACTGAACAGCGCTGCGGCGAGTAGTGCGAAAAATCTCATGGAGCCCTCCTCAGGGATGCGCAAGCCTAGTGGGGGTGCTTGCCAAAATCAAACAAATCCCGGCGCGATTTCGCACAGGCGAACGCCCGCATAGTCCGGGCTGGACTCGGCAGCGTGAACGCGCCCCTCAGGCCGGCATCCGACAGCCAAGATCGCGCAGCACTTCGCGAGCGCAATTGTGCCCTGGCGCGCCGGTCACGCCACCGCCCGGATGCGCGCCTGAGCCGCACAGGTAGAGCCCTTTCACCGGCGTACGGTAATCCGCGTGCCCAAGCACGGGGCGCGCCGACCAGAGCTGGTCCAGCGAAAGCCGGCCGTGGAAGATGTCGCCGCCGGCCAGGCTGAAGTCCCTCTCGAGATCCGCCGGCGACAGCGCGCTGCTCGCGACCACGCTGGCGCGGAAACCCGGCGCATGCGACTCGACGACATCGAAGATGCGCTCGATGGCTTCGGCCTTGCGGGCACCCCAATCCGCCTCCGGCGCAAAGTGCTGGCAGAACAGGCTCGCCACATGCGCACCCTTTGGCGCGAGGCTGTCGTCGAGCGTGCTCGGAATCACCATTTCCACGACCGGGGCGCGGGCAATGCCGTCCGCGCGTGCGTCGAGATATGCACGATCCATGTAGTCGAGGCTGGGCGCCATGATGATTCCCGAGGCATGATGCGCACCCGGTTCCGGGAGGCATGAGAACCGCGGCAGCGCGGAGAGCGCCACGTTCATGCGAAAAGTGGCGGAAGCGCACTTGTAGCGCTGCATGCGCTCGCGGAAATCGCGCCCGATCAGATCTGCATCGACCATCTCGAGGAACAGCAGCTTCGGGTTGACATTGGCGACGATGGTACGTCCCGCAATCTCGCTGCCGTCGGCCAGCAACACGGCGCCGGGCCGCAGCTTCGCTACGGGCGCATCGCACTGGATCTCGACGCCCAGGCGCCCTGCCTCCGCGGCAAGCGCTTCGCTGATCGCCCCCATGCCGCCGATGGCATGTCCCCAGAGACCGCGCTTGCCGTTTACCTCGCCGAAGCAATGGTGCATCAGCACGTAAGCCGTGCCGGGGTGAAACGGGCTCGCGTAATTGCCGACCACCGCGTCGAATCCAAACACCGCCTTCACCGGTTCGGACTCGAACCAGTCCTCAAGCCAATCGGCCGCGCTGCGCGTGAAGAGTCCGAGCAGGTCCCGCTGGGATTCGAGGCCGAGCTTCCTCACCCTGTTGCCGAGCTTCAAGGCCCGGAACAGGGATGAGACCCCGCCGCCTATGTTCGGGGGCGTTTCCAGCGCCGCCTCGCGCAGCACGCCAGCGACACTTTCCAGCTTCTTCCAGTAGTAGGGCAGGTTCCTTGCGTCGCGGGCGGAGAATTTCGCGAATTCGCGCTGGGTCGCCTCCGGGCCGCCGCCCACTTTCAGGTAGCCGCCCTCGAGCGGCAGGAAATTGGCGAGCGGCCGCTCGACGATGCGCAGGCCGTGTTCCGCGAGCCGCAGATCGCGGATCACCTTCGCCTGCAGCAGGCTGACGGCATAAGCGGCGACCGAATTCCGGAAGCCGGGATGGAATTCCTCGGTGACGGCAGCGCCGCCCACCACGCGCCGGCGCTCCAGCACTTTGACTTTCAGGCCCGCCTTCGCCAGGTAGCAGGCGCACACCAAGCCGTTGTGGCCGGCGCCGACGATGATGACGTCGACCGGCGCCGTCGCGCTCACTCGACCGTGACGGACTTCGCGAGATTCCTGGGTTTGTCCACGTCGGTACCACGCGCGAGCGCAGTGTGATACGCAAGCAGTTGCAGCGGCACGACGTGAAGGATGGGCGACAGCGGGCCCGCATGTTCGGCGAGCTTGATGACGTGCACGCCCTCGCTTCTCGCGATGCGGCTGCCCACGTCGGCGAGCACGAAAAGCTCGCCGCCGCGCGCGCGCACCTCCTGCAGGTTAGACTTGACCTTCTCGATCAGCGCATCGCTGGGCGCGACCGCAATCACGGGCATGTTCTTGTCCACAAGCGCGAGCGGGCCATGCTTGAGCTCGCCTGCCGCGTACGCCTCGGCGTGAATGTAGGTGATCTCCTTCAGCTTCAGCGCGCCTTCCATGGCGATCGGCCAGTGAATGCCGCGGCCGAGGAACAGCGCGTGGTCCTTGGTGCTGAAGCGCTTGGCCCAGACGAGGATTTCTTCCTCGACGCTTAGAACCCTCTGCAGGGCCGCCGGCAAGTGCCTCAGTGCCTTCAAGTAGGCGCGTTCCGTGGCCGAATCTAGCCGTCCGCGCGTTCGCGCGGTGACCAGCGCCAGCAGGAATAGCGCCGCGAGCTGCGTGGTGAAAGCCTTGGTCGAGGCGACGCCGATTTCCGGGCCGGCGCGGGTGAGGAAGCGCAGCTTGGAGGCGCGTACCAGCGAACTCTCGGGCACGTTGCAGATCGACAGAGTGGCCGAGTAGCCGAGGGACTTGGCGTGCTCCAGCGCGGCCAGCGTATCGGCGGTCTCGCCGGATTGGGAGATGGTGATGAAGAGACCCTTGGGATCGGGCACCGACTGCCGATAGCGGTATTCGCTGGCAATCTCGGCCCGCGTCGGAATGCCGGCGATCGCTTCCAGCCAATAGCGCGCGATCAGCGCGGCGTTGTAGCTCGTACCGCAGGCGACGATATGCACGGAAGTCGCGTTCTTCAGCAAGTCACCCGCCTCCGTGCCGAACAAGCCAGCCTGCAGCGAACTCGCGCCGAGCACCGTCTCCAGCGTATTGGCGACGGCCACCGGCTGCTCGAAGATCTCCTTCTGCATGAAATGCTTGTAGGGCCCGAGCTCGGCCGCCTGTGCCGACTGTTCGGAGAGGTGCGCCTTGCGTTCCACGGGATGGCCGCCAGCATCGAAGATCCGGTAGCTGTCCGGCTTGATCTCCGCGCAGTCGCCGTCCTCCAGATAGATCACGCGCCGCGTCACCTGCAGCAGTGCGGAGACGTCGGAAGCGGCGAAATTCTCGCCTTCGCCCAGGCCGAGTAGTATCGGCGCACCCTTCTTCGCGAGGATGATGGTGTCCGGCGCATCGCCTGAGGCCACGGCAATCGCGAACGCTCCTTCGAGCTCAGCCACGGCCCGCACCGTCGCGGCGAGCAGGTCCTTGCTCTCCTTGCGGTAGCTCTCGATCAGGTGCGCGATCACCTCGGTGTCGGTTTCGGAGGTGAACTGGTAGCCGGCGGCCTTCAGGCGCGCGCGCATCGCCTCATGGTTCTCGATGATGCCGTTGTGCACGACTGCGAGGCCGCCGGAAATGTGGGGATGCGCGTTCGCCTCGGATGGCGCGCCATGCGTGGCCCAGCGCGTGTGCGCAATGCCGGTGACACCCGTCAAATGTTCCTTCGCGATCTGCGCCGACAACGCCGCCACGCGGCCGAGGGCCCGTACGCGTTTCAGGCCGCCGCTGCTCACCGCCACACCCGCCGAGTCGTAGCCGCGGTATTCCAGGCGCTTCAGGCCTTCGACAAGGAACGGAACAACGTCGCGCCTGGCTGCGGCACCCACGATTCCGCACATGGGCTACTTCGCCCCCGCCGGTTTCCTTCGCGGCGGCGTCCAGCGCGGCAACGACACCTGCCGGGCGCGCGCTACTGTGAGTTGCCCCGGCGGCGCATCCTTGGTGATAGTAGAACCTGCGCCGATGTAGGAGCCCTTGGCGATGCGCACCGGCGCCACCAGCGTAGCATCCGAGCCGATGAAGCAGCCGTCCTCGATGATGGTCTTATGCTTCGCCGCGCCGTCGTAGTTGCAGGTGATGGTACCGGCGCCGATGTTGACCGCCATACCGACCTCGGAATCGCCGATGTACGCGAGATGGTTGGCTTTCGAACCCCTGCCGATCCGACTCGCTTTGACTTCGACGAAATTGCCGATGTGCACGCTTTCGTCCAGCCTCGCGCCCGGCCGCAGCCGCGAATAAGGTCCAACGCGGCAGCCGGCGCCGACGTCGGCATCCTCCAGCAATGAGAACGCCAGGATCTCCGTGTCGGCCCCGATGCTGACGTTACGCAGCACGCAGTTCGGGCCGATTTTCACTCGACTGCCAAGCTTCACCCTGCCCTCGAACACGCAATTCACGTCAATGGAGACATCCTGGCCGCAGCTCAAGTCCCCGCGCACGTCCACGCGCCAGAGATCGGCAAGCGCCACCCCGGCGGCCAGTAGTTTGCGGGAATTCGCGTTTTGGAACGCGCGCTCCAGGATCGCCAGTTCCTCGCGCGAGTTGACCCCCGCCACTTCCTGCGGATCGGTCGCCTTCACCGCGCTGACCGGCGCACCCGAGGCCGCGGCGATGCGGACGACGTCAGTAAGGTAGTACTCCTTCTGTGCATTGCGGTTCGCCACCTTGGCGAGCCAGCCGGCAACGCGTCCAGCGTTGCCGGCGAGAAAGCCGGCGTACCACTCCCTGATGGCGCGCTCTTTTACGGTCGCGTCTTTGTGCTCGACGATGCGCTGCACCTTTCCGCCCTCGCCACGCACCACACGGCCATAGCCGGCGGCGTCGGAAAGATCGCTGCTGCAGATGGAAATACCCTTGCCCGCGCTGCGCACCAGTTTGCGCAACGTATCGACGCGCACCAGCGGTACGTCGCCGTTCAGCACCAGGATCGACGCCGAACGGGGAATCTTCGGCATTGCCTGCATGAGCGCGTGACCGGTTCCAAGCCGCTGCGCTTGCTCGACCCATTCGACCGGCACGCCCTGGAACGCGGCGCGCACCTCCGCACCGCCGTGGCCGTAGACGACATGGATGCGTTCAGGTTTTAGCGAGCGTGCCGCGGCGATCACGTGTGCCAGCAGCGGCCTACCGGCAATCCGGTGCAGCACCTTAGGCAACGCGGAGCGCATGCGCTTGCCTTGGCCCGCGGCGAGGATGACGACGTGGAGTGGCATACAGGGTCGGGGCCGGAATTCTAGTCTCGTATCGCGCCCGGCGGGAAATCAGGCTAGCGAGGCAGTTCCGAGAACCCCATCAGGAACTCATCCACGGCGCGGGCGCACTGCCGGCCTTCGCGGATCGCCCAAACCACCAGCGACTGCCCGCGGCGCATATCCCCAGCCGCGAAAACTTTCTTGGTCGAGGTTGCGTAGGCCTGCGCGCCTTCCGTGCCTGCCCGCGCATTGCCCCGGGCATCCCTTTCCACGCCGAATTCGGCGAGCAGAGACTGCACCGGCGACACGAAGCCCATTGCCAGCAGCACCAGGTCGGCGGGAATGTCGAATTCCGATCCGGGAACTTCGCTCGGTTTGCCGTCTTTCCAGGCGAGGCGCACCGCCTTCAGGGTTTTGACCCTGCCGCCTTCGCCGATCAGCGCCTTGGTCGCGATGGACCAGTCGCGCTCGACGCCTTCCTCGTGCGAAGAAGAGGTGCGCAGGCGCGTCGGCCAATACGGCCAGACGGGATTGCGCTCGACATCCGGCGGCATCGGGAACAGTTCGAAGTTGGTGACCGAAGCTGCGCCATGGCGATTGGAAGTGCCGATACAGTCCGAACCCGTGTCGCCGCCGCCAATCACCACCACATTCTTGCCGCTCGCCCAGAGGTCCGGCACGGCACTGTCGCCCGCCACTCGTTTGTTCTGCAGCGGCAGGAATTCCATCGCAAAGTGAACCCCCGCGAGTTCGCGCCCCGGTATCGGAAGGTCGCGCGGTACTTCGGCGCCGCCGGACAGCACCACGGCATCGAAATCGGCCAGCAGCTTTTCCGGCGCAAGATAGCTCTTCGCGTCATTGGGTACGCCCTTGCCGAGGGGCTCCTTGCCGATGCAGACGCCGCTAAGAAATTCGACGCCTTCGCCCCGCATCTGTTCGAGCCGGCGGTCAATGACCCGCTTCTCGAGCTTGAAATCGGGAATACCGTAGCGCAGGAGACCGCCGATCCGATCGTTCTTTTCGAACACGGTGACCGCATGCCCGGCGCGCGCCAGCTGCTGGGCGCAAGCGAGACCCGCCGGTCCGGAGCCCACCACCGCAACTTTCCTGCCCGTCTTGTGTGCGGGAGGCTGCGGCTGTACCCAGCCGGATTCCCAAGCTTTGTCGATGATGGCATGCTCGATCGACTTGATGCCGACCGCATCCTCATTGATGCGCAACACGCAGGCTTCCTCGCAGGGCGCCGGGCAGACGCGGCCGGTGAACTCAGGGAAGTTGTTGGTCGAATGCAGCGTATCGATCGCGCCCTGCCAGTCCTCGCGGTAGATCAGGTCGTTGAAGTCGGGAATGATGTTGTTGACCGGGCAACCCTGCATGCAGAACGGAATACCGCAGTCCATGCAGCGGGCGCCCTGGACCTTCGCATCCCCGTCGGCGAGGCGCAGGTAGAATTCGTGGTAATGCTTCTTGCGCGCCTGCGGCTCCTCGTGCGGCTCTTCAAGGCGTTCGTATTCCAGGAATCCGGTGATTTTGCCCATCGCCGACCCTACGCCGCGATGCCGCGTCTGGCCAACCCGTGCTTGGCGGCAAGTTCGCCGAGCGCGCGCCGGTATTCGTTCGGGAACACCTTGACGAATTTCGCCCGGTAGTCGGCCCAGCGATCGAGGATCCGCTTCGCCTGCGCACTGCCTGTGAAGCGCGCGTGACGTTCGATCAGGCGCCGGACCATCGACTCGTCGGATTCGCCCAGGTGCCACAGTTCGCGCGCGAGTTTTGCTTCCTGCTCGGACTCAGGCGCTAGGAGTTCGAGCGTCACCATCGCGGCATTGCAGTACCTGGCGAAATCGCCCCTTTCGTCCAGTACATAGGCGACGCCGCCCGACATGCCCGCGGCGAAATTGCGCCCGGTTGCGCCGAGCACCACCACCGTGCCCCCGGTCATGTACTCGCAGCCATGGTCGCCGACGCCTTCCACCACCGCCCGCGCTCCAGAATTGCGGACCGCAAAACGCTCGCCGGCGACACCCCTGAAATAGGCCTCGCCTTCGATCGCGCCGTACAGCGCGACATTGCCGGTAATGATGTTCTCGACGGGGTCGCCGCGGAACTTGGGCGAGGGTTGCACCGTGATGCGCCCGCCCGACAGGCCCTTGCCGCAGTAGTCGTTGGTGTCGCCGATGATGTCCAGCCACACGCCGCGCGCGAGAAACGCGCCGAAACTCTGGCCCGCGGAGCCGGCGAGCCGCACGTGCACGGTTTCATCCGGCAGCCCCTCGTGGCCGTAGCGCTTGGCGATTTCGCCGGATAGCATGGTGCCGACCGTACGATTGATGTTGCGGATCGGCGTCTCGATGGTCACTTTCTCGCGGCGCTCCAGTGCCGGGCGCGCAAGTTCGATCAGCCGGTTGTCGAGCGCCTTGTCCAGGCCGTGGTCCTGCTTCTCCGTATGGTGGCGCGCGGGTCCGCCCTTGTGCGCGGGCCGCACATCGGGCAAATGAAAGATTCTGGAGAAATCGAGCCCTTTTGCTTTCCAGTGCTCAATGCCCTTGCGCGTATCCAGCAGATCGGCGCGACCGATGAGCTCCGAGATGCGGCGCGCGCCGAGCTTCGCCATCAGCTCGCGCGCTTCCTCGGCGACAAAAAACAGGTAATTCACCACGTGTTCGGGCCTACCCTCGAATTTGCGGCGCAGCACCGGGTCCTGCGTCGCGACGCCGACCGGGCAGGTATTGAGGTGGCACTTGCGCATCATGATGCAGCCCTCGACCACCAACGGCGCGGTGGCGAAGCCGAACTCGTCGGCACCGAGCAGCGCGCCGATGACGACGTCCCGGCCGGTTTTCATCTGGCCGTCCACCTGCACCGCGATGCGCCCGCGCAGCTTGTTCAGGGTCAGCGTCTGTTGCGTCTCGGCGAGGCCGAGCTCCCAAGGCGTGCCGGCATGCATGATTGAAGACCAGGCGGCTGCGCCGGTGCCGCCGTCATGGCCTGAGATGGTGACGTGATCGGATTTCGCCTTCGCCACGCCGGCGGCGATGGTGCCCACACCCACCTCGGACACCAGCTTCACGCTGACCGCCGCGGCGGGATTTGCATTCTTCAAATCGTGGATCAGCTGCGCGATGTCCTCGATCGAATAGATGTCGTGGTGCGGCGGCGGGGAGATCAGCTCGACGCCAGGCGTCGAAAAACGCAATTCAGCGATGTATTCCGAGACCTTCTTGCCCGGCAACTGCCCGCCCTCGCCTGGCTTCGCTCCCTGCGAAATCTTGATCTGCAGCATTTCCGCCGAAGCGAGGTATTCGGCGGTCACGCCGAAGCGTCCCGAGGCGACCTGCTTGATCTTGGATTTGAGCGAATCGCCCTCCCGCAGGGGAACGTCCACTTCAACGCGCTCGCGGCCGAGCCGGGACTGCAGGCTCTCGCCCGCCTTCACCGGCGCGTAGCGCCTGCGGTCTTCGCCGCCCTCACCGGTGTTGGATTTGCCGCCGATGCGGTTCATGGCGATCGCCAGCACCGTGTGCGCCTCTGTTGAAATCGACCCCAGCGACATGGCGCCGGTCGAGAAGCGCTTGACGATTTCCGCCGCGGGTTCGACCTCTTCGAGGGGCACCGGCTTGCAATCGGCGAACTTGAACTCGAACAGTCCGCGGAAGGTCATCTGGCGGCGCGACTGGTCGTTGATCAGCGCGGCATATTCCTTGTACGTCGCGTAGGAGTTCTGCCGCGCGGAATGCTGCAGTTTGGCGATCGCATCGGGCGTCCAGGCATGCTCCTCGCCGCGCACGCGCCAGGCGTACTCGCCGCCCGCGTCGAGCATGTTCTGCAGCACCGGATCCTTGTCGCCGAAGGCTGCGCGATGGATGCGGATCGTCTCTTCGGCGAGTTCCAGCACGCCGATGCCTTCGATCGAGGAAGACGTGCCGCGGAAATACTTGTCGATCAGGGAGCGCGCAAGTCCGACCGCCTCGAAAATCTGCGCGCCGGTATAGGACATGTAGGTCGAGATGCCCATCTTGGACATCACCTTTTTCAGCCCCTTGCCGACCGCCTTGACGTAGTTCTTGATCGCCTTGGAGCCGGCCGCCGGGTCTCCAGCGTTCGCCGCGAGCAGGGTTTCCAGCGCGAGATAGGGATGCACCGCCTCGGCGCCGTAGCCGCCGAGCAGGGCGAAGTGGTGAACCTCGCGCGCAGAGCCCGTTTCCACCACCAGGCCGGTTGAGGTGCGCAGTCCCTTGTTCACCAGGTGCTGGTGGATCGCCGAGAGCGCGAGCAGCGCCGGGATTGCGACCCGCTCCTTGTCTACCAGGCGATCGGAGACGATCACGATCGAATAGCCCGAGCGCACGGCATCTTCGGCCTGCGCGCAAAGCGACGCGAGCCGCGCCTCGACCGCCTCCTTGCCCCAGGAGACGGGGAAGGTGATATCGAGTTCCAGCGAGCGGAATTTGCCCCCGGTGTAGCGCTCGATGTAACGGACCTTCTCCATCTCGTAGAAATCGAGTACCGGCTGGCCGACTTCCAGGCGCAGCGGCGGATTCATTTCGTCGATGCCAAGCAGGTTGGGCTTGGGGCCGATGAAACTGACCAGCGAAGTCACCAGCTCCTCGCGGATGGGGTCGATCGCCGGGTTGGTCACCTGGGCGAACAACTGCTTGAAGTAGTGGTAGAGCGTCTTGTCTTTCTTCGACAGCACCGCGAGCGCCGCGTCGTTGCCCATCGAGCCGGTCGGCTCCTCGCCCGCTGCCGCCATCGGCAGCAGCTGGAACTTGAGATCTTCCTGCGTATAGGCAAAAGCCTGCTGGCGGTCGAGCAGCGGCACCAGAGACTTGATCGGCGCGCTTTTCTCGGACTCCACCTCGTCCAGCTTGACGCGGATGCGGTCGATCCATTCCGCGTAGGGCTTGGCGCCGGCGAGCGATTCCTTGAGTTCCTTGTCGTCGATGATGCGGCCCTTCTCAAGGTCGACCAGGAACATCTTGCCCGGCTGCAGCCGCCACTTCTTGATGACGCGTTCCTCGGGAATCGGCAGGCAGCCGCATTCCGAACCCATGATCACCAGGTCGTCGTCGGTGACGATGTAGCGCGAAGGCCGCAGGCCGTTTCTGTCGAGCGTCGCGCCGATCTGGCGCCCGTCTGTGAAGGCGATCGAAGCCGGGCCGTCCCAGGGTTCCATCATCGCCGCGTGATATTCGTAGAACGCGCGCCGGCTCGGATCCATCAGCGTATGGTTCTCCCACGCCTCCGGAATCATCATCATCACTGCGTGCGCGATGGAATAGCCGCCCATCACCAGAAGTTCGAGCGCATTGTCGAACGACGCCGAATCCGACTGGTTGTCGTAGATCAGCGGCCAGACCTTGGCGAGGTCGTCCCCCAGTACCGGGCTGGAGATCGCGCCCTGGCGGGCACGGATCCAGTTGACGTTGCCGCGCACCGTGTTGATCTCGCCGTTATGGCAGATCATGCGAAATGGATGCGCCAGGTCCCAGGACGGGAAGGTGTTGGTCGAGAAGCGCTGGTGCACCAGCGCGAGCGCTGATTCGACGCGGCTGTCCTTGAGATCAAGGTAGTACTCCCCGACCTGCGTCGCGAGCAGCATGCCCTTGTAGCAGAGCACGCGCGCGGACATCGACGGCACGTAGAACGCCTTGCTGTGTTCGAGCTTGAGCGCTTGGATCGCATGCCCGGAACTTTTCCGGATGATGTAGAGCTTGCGCTCGAGCGCGTCAGTTACCGTAACTCCCGCGCCGCGCCCGATGAACACCTGGCGGATGACCGGTTCGAGCCTTTTCGCCGATTCGGCGAGATCTGCGTTGTCCACCGGCACGTCGCGCCAGCCAAGCAGTTCCTGGCCCTCGTCCTTGATCGCGCGCTCGATTTCATATTCGCAAGCGAGGCGGCTCGCCGGGTCGCGCGGCAGGAACACCATGCCGACACCGTACTGTCCGGCTGGCGGCAGGCTGACGCCGCCTCTGGCCATCTCTTCGCGCAAAAACCGGTCGGGCATCTGAATCATCAGCCCGGCGCCGTCGGAGAGTTTCGGATCCCATCCCACGGCGCCCCGATGGGTGAGGTTTTTCAGGATCGTAAGCCCCTGCTCGACGATGGAATGGGATTTCTTGCCCTTGATGTGGGCCACGAAGCCGACGCCGCAGCCGTCGTGTTCGTTCACGGGGTCGTAGAGACCCTGGGCCGATGGGTGAAATCCTGAGTTCATTCCTAAGCGTCTGATATTGTTAACTAATAATTCGCTTTCGCCGCGTCGCACAAAATTTGCGGGCGAGCTTTGAAATATACCCGTGGAACCACAGGCTTACAAGAGTTCCGCGCCGTGGTGGCGCCTACTGCGCCGCAGCAACGATGCTTTGGAGGACAAGATGAGGGTCCACGTCGGCCCGAAGTACCGCGTGCCCCAACGTTTCTAGCAGGACGAAGCGAACCTTGCCGCCAGCGGCTTTCTTGTCCACCTGCATGAGTTCGAGATAGCGCTCGGGCGCGAGCTTCGGTCCACGAGCCGGCAAGCCGGCGCGCGCGATCAACTGCTTGACGCGCACGACATCTTCGCGGCGCAAGGTGCCGGCACGCGCCGACAGTTCGGCAGCCATGATCATCCCGGCGGCCACCGCTTCGCCATGCAGCCATTCGCCATAGCCCAGACCGGTCTCGATGGCATGGCCGAAGGTGTGGCCGAAATTCAGGATCGCGCGCAACCCCGATTCACGTTCGTCGGCCGCGACGATCCGGGCCTTCAGTTCGCAGGACCGCATTACCGCGTGCGAAAGCGCCGCGCGGTCGCGGGCCAGCAGTCGGTCGATATTTGCCTCGAGCCATACGACGAACTGCAAGTCTAGGATGAAGGCGTGCTTGAGCACCTCGGCGATCCCGGCGCGCAATTCGCGGTCCGGCAAGGAATCCAGAGTGGAAACATCCGCGATCACCGCGAGCGGCTGGTGGAACGCACCCACCAAGTTCTTTCCACGCGCATGGTTGATTGCCGTCTTGCCGCCGACCGAGGAATCGACCTGCGCAAGCAACGTGGTTGGCGCTTGGATGAACGGAATGCCGCGCTGGTAGACCGCGGCCGCGAAACCCGCTAGGTCGCCGACGACGCCGCCGCCTAGCGCCACGATCAAAGCGTCGCGACCAAGCCGCGCCTTCAACAGTGCATCGATCACGCGGTCCAGTGTTTTCCAGCCCTTAGCCGACTCGCCGTCCTCGATCAGCACGGGCGCCGATTGCGCGCCGGCCTCAGCAAGTGCCTGCTGCACGCGGGCAAGGTAAAGCGGCGCAACCATTTCATTGGTCACGACGGCGACTCGCTTGTTCTCCACGTACGGCGCGTACAGGCGAGCCTCGCCAAGCAATCCGACGCCTATGTGGATCGGATAGGACCGGGCGCCGAGGGTTACGCTGACAGTTTGCACGGGTCGTCGAGGCGCGCGAGCAGCTCCTTGGCCAGAACCTGCACGCTTTGCCTGCCGGTATCCAGCACGATGCCCGCGACTTCACGGTAGAGCGGATCGCGCACGGCGTAGAGTTCTTCCAGCTTCCTTTGCGGGTCCCGCGTCGCGAGTAATGGGCGGTTGCGGTCGTGGCGCACCCGCTGCCAAAGATAGCCCGGGCGGGCGTGCAGGTAGATAACCGTTCCGCCCGCGGCAATCCGGCGCCGGTTCTCCTCCGCGAGAACGGCGCCGCCGCCGGTCGCCAACACGATACCGTCGAGTGCGCAGAGTTCCGCGATGACCTGTTCCTCGCGGGCTCGGAAGCCCATCTCTCCTTCGATGTCGAAAATTACCGGTACGCGCACGCCGCAGCGGCGCTCGATCTCCTGGTCCGAATCGTAGAAGATCCGCTTCAGGTGCCGCGCCAGCAATCGGCCGACCGTGGTCTTCCCTGCGCCCATCATGCCGACGAGAATGAGATTGTCCGCAGTCTTCACGGCGTCATTTTACGCAGGTGGAAAAAGAAACGGCCGGGAAGACCCGGCCGTTCAATCGTCCTAGAAGAATGGCTTCAACGAACGGTCAGCCGCTCATTCACGATACGTGGAGTGAGGAAGACCAGCAGTTCCGTCTTGCTCGTGGTAGTGGTGTTGTTCTTAAACAGGAAGCCGATGTAGGGCAAATCACCGAAGAACGGCACCCGCGTAATATCGGTGCGGTCGGCCTGGGTGTAGATGCCGCCGATGACAACCGTGCCGCCGTTCTCCACCAGCACTTCGGTCTTGACGTGCTTGGTGTCGATCGAAACGCCCGCCGGGGTGACCGCCCCGGGCTGGTCCTTGTTCACGTCGAGGGTCATGATGATGCTGCCCTCCGGCGTGATCTGCGGCTTGACCTTGAGCGACAGGTTCGCCTTGCGGAAGGAAACGCTGGTGGCGCCCGACGACGTCGCCTGCTGGTAGGGAATTTCCGTACCCTGCTCGACAACTGCCTCAACCTGGTCGGCGGTCAGCACGCGCGGGCTGGATATCGTCTTGCCCTTGCCGTCGGCCTCAAGCGCCGAGAGTTCCACGTTGAGAAAGCGTGTCATCGCGGAATTGAACAGTGTGAACGCGAACGAGCCCGCGTTGAACGAGTTCAAGCCGGCTGCGGGCAGACTCGACATCAGGCCACCATCGGAAGTCGCACCGGAAATGCCTTGCACGCCGCTCACAGAGCCCGTGTCCGCATTGCCAAGGTTGCTACCGACCGCGTAACGCGTGCTGTTGCTGACGAAACGATTGCCAGACGTCACGCCGACGGTGTTGTAGCCCAGTTTCGCACCGAGGTTCTTGTTGAAGCTTTCATCGGCCTCAACGATGCGCGCCTCGATCATCACCTGGCGCACCGCCACGTCGATGCGCGCAATCAGCTTGCGCACTTCTTCAAGCCGCGACGGCGTGTCCTGCACGAACAGCGTGTTGGTACGCGCATCCACCACTGCGCTGCCCCGCTTTGAGAGCATTCGCTGCGTCGGATCGGAAAGCAGCTTTTGTACGTCTGCCGCCTTCTGGTAGTTCATCTGGAACGCCTCGGTGCGGGTCTGCTCCAGATCGTTGATCTGCGACTGGGACTCGAGCGCCAGTTTCTCGCGAGTGGCAAGCTCCTCGCGCGGCGCGATCCAGATCACGTTGCCGGACTTGCGCATATCGAGGCCGCGCGTCTGCAGGATGATGTCGAGCGCCTGGTCCCAGGGCACGTCCTTCAAGCGCAGAGTAATGCTGCCCGTCACAGTGTCGCTCGTGATGATATTCAGATCGGTGAAGTCAGCGATCACATTCAGCACCGCCCGCACCTCCACGCTTTGGAAATTGAGCGACAGCTTCTCGCCCGTGTAGCGGCCACGCTGCGATAGCTTGGACGGGTCTTGGCTTGCGGCCTTTACCTCAATTACGAACTGGGTATCCGACTGGTAGGCATTGTGTTCCCACTGTCCCTTGCCCTCGATGACCATGCGCACGTTCTCGCCCTGCTGGTACGTACTTACAGTCTGCACCGGAGTCGCGAAATCGACTACGTCCAAGCGCCGGCGCAGATTCTCGGGCAGCGCGGTCTTGATGAAATCAACGACGATATTCTGACCTTGCTGGCGGATATCGATGCCTGTGGAGGAATCCGTAAGGTCGATGATGATGCGGCCTTCGCCCGCACTACCCCGGCGGAAATCGATTTCGCGGATTCCGTGCTTGGCGTCCGCTTTGCCGTCGGCGAAGTTCGCCGGCTGAGCCCCGCCGGCACTTCCGGTAGCTGCTACCGCGGCGCTCAACGTGACGAGGATATTCTTGCCATCGACCGTGATCTCGTGCGCGACCGAACGGCGCAGATTGAGCACCATGCGCGTGCGATCGGAGCCCTGCACGAGATTCATGCTGCGCAGTTCTCCCTGGCTGACATCCTGCGAGTTGTGGCCGAGCGCATTGGTGGTGTTCGCGAAGTCGAGCACGATGCGAGCAGGATTCGCGACCGTGAAGCTCGGCGGCGCGCTCTTCAACGGCTCCTTGGTGGTGATTCGGATCACGATATTGCCGCCTTGCTGCGCAACGTCGAAGCCTTCGATGCTGTTGGCCTGGGCAAATGCGAGCCCGGTCCCAAGCAGCCAGACCGCGAGCAGTGCGCCCAGGTACTTAAGTTTTTTGAGCATGATCATTTCTTGCCCTCCGACATTTGCACCGTGGTGCTGCGCTCGACCCAGTCGCCGCCGCTATCCTGGACTACTTCCTTGAGGCTGATCTGACCTTCGTCGATGGCGGTGATGACGCCAAAGTTCGGGCCCATGTAGTTGCCCTTCTTGACGCGAAACAGGTTGTTACCGGCGCGCACCAGCGCATACATGTCCTTGTTCTGCGCGAGAGTGCCGACCATCGTCATCGCTTCGAGCGGGAAAGCCTCGAGCGGCTCCTTCGGCCGGTTCAGGTCCGGCTGCACTCCACCACCGCCGCCGCTTCCCGCATTTGCGGCTTGCGTTACGACAATCCTGCTGGGCACGAACGGATCCACCATGCTTTCGCCCTTGTAGGGCACCGGCTCGTAGGAGCGCACCTGCGGTAGTGGTTCGACTTTGCCGCGCAGGTCCTTGGTCATGCCCGCGAGCTCCTGACGCAATTCGCCCTGCTCCTCCCCGCCACACCCAGCGAGCAGCGCAACGCTTGCCAATACGACAAGCGTTTTCATTTTTTAGCCCCGCCTTTCTTCCCCGCAGTGGCTTTGCGCTGCGCGGCGATTTCCTCTTCGTCGAGGTAGCGGAACGTACGCGCAGTCACGTCCATGACCAGGTTGCCGTCCTTACCGGCCGTGATTTGGACATCGTTCAGAGTCACGATGCGCGGCAGTTGGCCGACGTCAGCGGCGAATCCGCCCATGTCGTGATAGTTGCCGGTCACTTTCAGGCTGATCGGCAGCTCGGAGTAGAACTCGCGCGCCGTTTCCGAAGGGGCTGGCTTGAACAATTCGAATTGAAGGCCACGCGATAGGCCTGCCTGGTTGATATCGACCAGCAGGGCATCCATCTGCGACTTGTTGGGCAACTGCTTCAGCAGTGCGCCGAACTGGGTGTCGATCTCCCTCAACTGCTGCTTGTACAGGTCCAGGTTGATCGCCTGCGTTTTCTTCGCAAGATAGTCCTTCTTAAGCGTGTCTTCCTGCGCGACACCTCGGTCGAGATCCTCGATCTGCCCCTGCCATAGCCCGAAATAACCGGCCACCGGAATCGCCACCAGGATCACCACCAGCACCAGCAGCTTGGGTGCGAAGGACCAGGTTCCCGGATCCTTCCAGTTGGTGCGCTTGAAGTCTTCCGCAATCTGATTGAAATTGATCGCCATGATCTAGCCCTTCGCAGCCGGCTTGGCTGCGTCCTTGGCGCCATCCTTTGCGCCGTCACCTGCGGCGGCAGCGGTCGGCCGCTTGACCTGGAGCTTCAGGTTGAATTCCGATATCCGCATCTTGCCTAGGTTGGTCGCCTTGATCTCGACCAGGTTCGGATTGGCAAGCCACGGCGAG
The DNA here is from genome assembly GCA_035499575.1 of Burkholderiales bacterium. Taxonomy (GTDB): domain Bacteria; phylum Pseudomonadota; class Gammaproteobacteria; order Burkholderiales; family SG8-39; genus RBG-16-66-20. The sequence continues at coordinate 20,967 of DATJYN010000026.1, forward strand.
GACTCGATATTGCGCATCAGCGTGGAAACGCGAGCGTTCGACTGCGCGTAACCGACCAACTCGACCCCAGAGCCCCGCTGCTTGACCGACTTCAGGAACACGCCCTCGGGCATCTGACGTACGAGTTCGTCGAGCAGGTACACGGTCTGCACGCGGTCCGTCTGCAAGGTCTCGATCACCTGTTTGCGCGCGAGCAGGGCCGCGATCTTGTCCTTCACGTCCTTGATCTCGTCGATCTCCTTGTCGAGCTTGGCGATTTCCCCCTTCAGGAACTTGTTGCGGTCTTCTTGCGCGCTGATGCGCTGCGAGTAAACCAGCCAAACCGCGCCGACGATGACGATGCCGAGCAACGCCGTCATGCCGCCCAGCACGGCGAAATGCACCCGTGCGCGCTTGCGCCGCTCCTCGCGGTGCGGCAGCAGGTTGATCTTGCCGCTCATACCGGGTCGAACCTCCGCATCGCCAGGCCGCAGGCGACGATCAGCGAGGGCGCGTCCTGCATCAGGCGTTTCAACTGAATCCGCGGCGAGGTCTGCATCGCTCCGAACGGGTTGGCGACGACAGTGGGCACCTGAGTGCGCGTATGCACCACCTCGTCTAGGCCCGGAATCACAGCGGAGCCGCCCGCAAGCAGGATATGGTCAACCGTGTTGTACGAGGTCGAAGTAAAGAAGAACTGCAGCGCGCGCTGCACTTCCTGCGACAGGTTTTCCATGAACGGGCGCAGCACTTCGGCCTCGAAATCATCCGGCAGGCCGCCGGAACGTTTGGCGTTCTCGGCTTCTTCAGGGCTCATGCCGTAGCGCGCGACGATGTCGGCGGTAAGCTGGTTGCCGCCGAACGCCTGTTCGCGGTTGTAGACCGATTGCTCATTGCGCACCACGCTAACCTGCATAACGTTGGCACCGACGTCGACGATCGCGACGTTCTGTTCCTTGCCGCCGCCCGGGAGCTGCTTGATCACCAGTTGCAGCGCCGACATTTGCGCCATCGATTCGACGTCCATCACCAGGGGCTTCAGTCCCGCGTTTTCAGCCACCGCGAAACGGTCGGAGACTTTTTCCTTGCGCGTCGCTGCGATCAGGACTTCCTGCTCCTCCGGGTTGGTCGGCGAGGGCCCGACGATCTGGAAGTCGAGGTTGACTTCTTCGAGGGCGAACGGGATGTACTGGTTGGCTTCGCTCTCGACCTGGGTCTCGAGTTCTTCCTCCCGCAAGCCCGCCGCGACAATGATCTTTTTGGTGATGACTGCGCCGGAGGGCACTGCCATGGCGACGTGCTTGGTGCGCGTGGCCAGCCGTTTGTAGCCTCGCCCGACCGCATCCGCCACGGCTTCGAGGATGTTGATGTTGCCGTCCACGACCGCGTCCTTGGGGAGCGCCTCGATGACGTAGCGCTCCACCCTGTAGGCGCCCTTGCCGGCGTCGACGATCTCCAGCATCTTCACCGAAGAGGAGCTGATATCGAGCCCGAACAACGGCGGCGCCTTCGGCTTGAAGAAGTCGAGGTTCATCCCTTTTTTCCTTTGCGCATCGGCCTGTTAGGCGCGATACGTAGAATTTGCGTTAGATGCTAGCAACAACTACCCCCAGTGTCTAGTGAATCTTCCACACGGGGATGGTCTTATAATGTGCCGTGTCCCGACTGGCGTGCAACAACCTCCCAGAGTTGGTGTAACTCCCTTGAAATGGCTAAGGTTTTTGGCATTTCCGCTGGTCCTGTTTGGCGGGCTGGCGGCGGCAGGCGCATTTCTGGCCGGTTTAGTGGTCGCCCTCGCGTATCCGAATCTGCCTTCGCTCGAGGTGCTGACGGATTATCAGCCCAAGATTCCGATGCGGGTCTATACCATCGATGGCGCATTGATCGGTGAGTTCGGCGAGGAGCGGCGCACACTGGTTTCGATCCGGGAAGTGCCGGAGCAGCTAAAGCAGGCGATTCTGGCAGCTGAGGACGAACGCTTCTACCAGCACACGGGCATCGACTATCTCGGCGTGGCGCGTGCCGCTTACGCCAACCTTGTACAGGGTGGGCGGCGACAGGGCGCGAGCACCATCACCATGCAAGTGGCCCGCAACTTCTTTCTCTCTTCGGAGAAGACGCTGACGCGCAAGCTCTACGAAGCGCTGCTCTCGTTCAAGATCGAGAACAACCTGAGCAAGGACCAGATCCTCGAGCTCTATGTAAACCAGATCTACCTCGGCCAGCGCGCTTACGGTTTCGCCGCCGCCGCGCAGATCTATTTCGGAAAATCCCTTGATCAATTGAGTCTGGCCGAAGCTGCCATCCTGGCTGGCCTGCCCAAAGCTCCCTCTGCCTACAATCCTGTTGCTAATCCGCAACGGGCTCGCCAGCGCCAGCAGTACGTACTGCGGCGCATGAAGGAACTTGGACACATTACCGAACAACAGTTAGCCGAGGCGATCAAGGAGCCTCTGCCAGTTCGCCGGGAAGTCGATGATTTTGCAGGTGTTCATGGCGAATACCTGGCGGAGATGGTCCGTCAGGCTGTCTACGAACAATACCCTGACGAGGCGTACACCAAGGGATTTCGTGTCTACACCACGATCCGAAAAGCCGACCAAGAGGCGGCCTACGATGCGGTGCGCCGTGGACTGATTGCCTACGACCGCAGCCAGGGTTATCGCGGGCCGGAGGCTTTCGTCGACCTGGCGGCAAACGCCTCGGAGGACGACATCGAGGAAGCGCTCTCCGACTATGCCGACGTTGATGACCTGAAGGCGGCAATGGTGCTCTCCGCCAACCCCAAGGAACTAAAGGCAGCGCTCAAGAGCGGGGAAACGGTCTCGGTCTCGGGTGAGGGCCTGCGCTTTGCGGCACGCGCCCTGGACGAAAAGACGGCGCAGCAGCGCCGCATCCGGCGCGGTGCGCTGATACGCCTGCAAAAGGACGAAAAGAAGGCCTGGCAGGTCGTGCAGCTGCCGGATGCCGAAGCGGCATTCGTGTCGCTCGATTCTGGCAGCGGCGCAATCCGCGCATTGATCGGCGGTTTCGACTTTCACCGCAACAAGTTCAATCACATCACGCAGGCTTGGCGGCAGCCAGGTTCGTCCTTCAAGCCGTTTATCTACTCCGCTGCGCTCGAGAAGGGCTTCACGCCCGCCACCGTGATCGCGGACGAGCCGGTCGTAGTCGAGGCCGACGTGACCGGCAGCCAGCGCTGGGAACCGAAGAACTACGACGGCAAGTTCGAGGGTCCGATGAAGATGCGCACTGCGCTCGCCAAATCGAAGAACATGGTTTCGATCCGCATCCTGCAAAGCATCGATCCGAAGTACGCGCAGGACTACATCACCCGCTTCGGCTTCGACGCCGACAAGCATCCGCCCTACCTCACCATGGCGCTAGGCGCCGGCTCTGTGACGCCGATGCAGCTTGCTCGCGGCTACGCCGTGTTCGCCAACGGCGGCTACCTGATCCAGCCGCATTACATCCAGAAAATCGTCGACGACCGGGGCAATGAGCTCGGCGCCGCCCGACCGCCGCAAGCGGGAGACGAGGCGTTGCGCGTGATCGACGCGCGCAACGCATTCATCATGGATTCGATGCTGCAGGACGTCACGCGCTACGGCACTGCGGCGAGCGTCAGCAAGCTGGGCAGGCACGACCTGGCCGGCAAGACCGGCACGACAAATGACTTCGTCGACGGCTGGTTTTGCGGCTACCAGCCCGGGCTGGTCGCCATCGCCTGGGTCGGCTTCGACCAACCCAAGTCGCTCGGCAAAAACCAGACCGGCGGCCGCATCGCATTGCCGATCTGGATCGATTACATGGCCAAGGTGCTCAAAGGCGTGCCCGAGGGGCAGCGCACCATGCCCGAAGGGGTGATCACTGCACGTGCAGATCCCGATCCGGCGGCGCCGGCCGAGGCGCACGGCGGTACGGACTACTTCTACCGTGAATTCGCGCCAACGACTAAGGAGGTCGCACCGCCAGCCCAGGTCCCGGCGCCGGCGGCTCCGACCGAGCGACCGAACTTCTAGCGCGCGCGCAGGAAGACCGGCGCGCCGCTTTGCAGCGATGCAAGCCTGGAAACCGCGGCGAACAGCTCGGCGCCATCCCGCGTGTCGCGCCATGCCGAGCCATCGTGCCTGAAATGAAAACCGCCGGATTTCGCCGCGACCCAGATCTGCTGTGTTGCGCCATGGCGGTTGATCACCAATTTCGAACCGTCTTCGAATTCGATCTCGAGGACGCCCGAACCTTTGGTCTGGACGTCCGCATCGGGTGCTGCGGCCTCGAACGCACGCTCCAAGGCCGCCAGTACGCCGGCTGCCAGGGTCTCGAATTCGCTCTCGGTCATGGCGGGTGGTCCCGGGTGATCCTGCTAACATGAGTATTTTAGTCGCCGTTCTCCTGCCGTCATGCGCACCGCTTTCCTCGTCCTGCTGGTTCTCCTGCTCTGCGCCGCCTGCGGCCAGAAGGGGCCGCTCTACCTGCGGGACAATCCGCCGTCCAACGTGAAGCCGCCCAAGCCGGATCCGTTCAAGCCGCAGCCCTATCCCAATGACGCAGGCGGGGACGACGCCGCGGGCGACGCAAAAAAATAGGGCGTCGCGTGGCATTTGCCTACCAGGCCGGCGTGCTCTGCGCCGAACAGGCGTCGCTCGAAGATATCGCGCGAAGCTTCGGCACGCCCTGCTACGTCTATTCGCGCGCGGTCATCGAAGAAAACTGCGGCCGCTTCGCCCGGGCACTGGCGGGCCGGCCCGCGCTGATCGCCTACTCCGTCAAAGCGAACTCAAACCTGGCAATACTGGCCCTGATGGCACGGCTCGGCACCGGTTTCGACATCGTTTCCGGCGGCGAACTTGCACGCGTACTGGCTGCAGGCGGCGATGCGCGCAAGGTCGTGTTCTCCGGCATCGGCAAAGGTGAAGCGGAGATCGAGCAGGCGCTGCGCGCCGGAATCCTGTGCCTGAATCTCGAGTCGGAGGCCGAGCTCGAACGCGTCGACGCGGTTGCCACGCGCCTGGGCCTGCGTGCGCCGATCGCTTTCCGGGTCAACCCCGACGTAGACGCCAAAACGCACCCATATATCTCGACCGGGCTGAAAGATAGCAAGTTCGGCATCGCCTACGCGGATGCGGAACGCATCTACCGCGAGGCGGCAGGGCGGCGCGGTATCCGCGTTGCCGGGATCGGCTGCCACATCGGCTCGCAGCTGACGAGCGCGGCGCCGTTCATCGACGCGGCGGCCCGCATCCTCGCGCTGACCGAACGCCTGCAGCGCGGCGGCATCACGCTGTCGCACATCGACCTCGGCGGCGGTTTCGGCATCCGTTACAAGGACGAGTCGCCGGCGCCGGTCGCCGAATTCCTGGACGGGGCGTTGGGCGTGCTTGCAGGGCGCAAGGAAACCCTGATCGTCGACCCGGGCCGCTCCATCGTCGGCGACGCCGGGCTGCTGCTGACGCGGATCGAATACGTGAAGCCGGGCGAAACGAAAAATTTCGTGATCGTGGATGCGGCCATGAACGACCTGATTCGCCCCGCACTCTACGACGCATGGCATGAAATCAAGCCGGTGCGAGAGGCGGAATCGGGCGCTGCCGCAGGCGTTTACGATGTCGTCGGGCCGGTCTGCGAAAGCGCGGATTTCCTCGCCCGGGAGCGCAGGCTGGCAGTCCGGCCCGGCGGCCTCCTGGCGGTAATGTCCGCGGGCGCCTACTGCATGGTCATGAGTTCAAACTACAATACGCGCCCGCGCCCGGCCGAAGTCATGGTTTCGGGTGCCAGCGCGTCGCTGATCCGCGAGCGGGAGACCGTGAATCAGCTCTTTGCCGCAGAGCGGATATTGCCGTAGGGTGCTCGCCGTCATGAGCTTCGGAAAGCGTTACGCCATCCTGGCCGGGCTGGTCGTGGTCCTTGCGGCCGGGGGCCTCGTCGCCTACTTCAGCGCTGATTCGCGGGCACGCGAGAGACCGGCCGCGAAAGGGTCTGCCGAGGTTCCGGTCGCGGTTGCTACCGTCGTGCGGCGAGACGTACCTGTACGCCTGCAGGCTATCGGCAATGTCGAGGCCTACGCCTCAGTTGCGGTCAAGTCGCGTGTCGACGGCCAGATTCTCGAGGTGCACTTCCGCGAGGGCCAGGAGGTCAGAAAGGGCGAAGTGCTCTTTCGCATCGACCCGCGTCCATTCGAGGCCGCCCTAAAGCAGGCCGAGGCGCAAGCGTCGCGCGATATCGCCAGCCGCGACCAGGCGGCTTCGCAGGAGCGGCGCTACCAGGAATTGCTCGAGAAAAATTTCGTTTCCAAGGATGCCTATGCGCAGTTCCGCACCAATGCGCAGACGGCGGACGCAACGTCGAAAGGAACCCAGGCCGCGCTCGAGAACGCGAAACTGAATCTCGAATACACAATCATCCGCTCGCCGATCGACGGCTATGTTGGCCGCGCATTGCTGCAAGCGGGCAATATGGTAAAGGCGAACGATACGATTTCGCTGGTTGTGATCAATCAGGTGCGTCCGATCTATGTGAACTTCGCGGTGCTGGAACAACAACTGGCGGACATCCGGCATTACATGTCGATTGGGCCGCTCGAGGTCGTGGTGAGCACCTCAGATGCCCGACATGTTCCTCTTGCTGCGGGACGCCTGGCGTTTGTCGACAATGCGGTGGACCCGACCACTGGCACCATTCGGCTGCGCGCGGCCTTCGACAATCGGGACCTTGCGCTGTGGCCGGGACAATTTGTGACCACGAGTCTCACGTTGCATGACCAAAAGGATGCCATCGTCGTGCCGGCGGCAGCCGTGCAAACCGGGCCCCAGGGGGAATTCGTATTTGTGTTCAAACCCGATGCGACGGCGGAAGCGCGCAATGTCAAGGTTGCGCGCGTCGAGGGGGACAGCGTTGTCATCGCGTCCGGGCTAGCTGAAGGCGAAAAGGTGGTCACGCGCGGCCAGTTGCGAATTGTCCCGGGAGCGAAGCTGGTCCTCCGCCAGGAAGCGTCGTGAACCTGTCGGAACTATTCGTCCGCCGGCCGGTTATGACCGTGCTGGTGATGGCGGGAATACTGATTTTCGGGATCGTCGGCTATCGACTGTTGCCCGTGAGTTCCCTCCCCAACGTCGACTATCCAACCGTCCAGGTAACCGCCGAACTTCCGGGCGCAAGCCCTGACACGATGGCCTCCGCGGTCGCGACGCCGCTCGAGAAGCAATTCTCGACGATCGCGGGGATCGACTCGATGTTCTCGGTGAGCGGACAGGGCACGACGCAGATTACGCTGCAGTTCTCCCTCGACCGCGACATTGACGCCGCGGCACAGGACGTGAATTCAGCGATAGCCGCGACTGCGCGTCAACTCCCGGCATCGATGCCAGCTCCGCCGTCGTTCCGCAAAATTAATCCGGGGGACTTCGCGGTGTTTTACCTCGCTCTGACTTCGGACACGCTTCCGCTATCGACCGTGGACGAATACGCCGAAACCTTCCTAGCACAGCGCATCTCGACCGTCAGCGGAGTCGCGCAGGTGCAGGTCTTCGGCCAGCAAAAATACGCCGTGCGGGTCCAGGTGGATCCAAACAAGCTTGCAGCAAGGAGGGTGGGCATCGACGAGGTCCAGCAGGCGGTCTCGCAGGCCAATGTCAACCTGCCTACCGGCACCCTGTATGGTAAAGACCGCCTGTTTGCGGTGCAGGCGGATGGCCAACTCTACGACGCTGCGGCATTCCGTCCTGTCATCGTCAGCTACCGCAATGGCGCGCCGATCCGGCTAGGCGAATTGGGAAGCGTAATCGACAGCGTACAGAGCGACAAGGTCGCAGCCTGGTTCAAGGATCGGCGCGGCATCGTGCTCGCGATGTTCCGCCAGCCGGGAACCAACACCATCGAGGTGGTCGATGCGGTGAAGAAGCTGATGCCTACATTCCGGGCCGAGGTACCCGCAGGCATCGAGATGCAGGTACTGTTCGATCGTACGGTTGTCATTCGCCAGTCTGTCGAAGAGGTGCAATTCGCGCTGCTGCTGGCGCTTGCATTGGTAGTGATGGTGATCTTCGTATTCCTGCGCAACATTCCCGCCACGGTCATTCCCAGCGTGGCGCTGCCGATGTCGATTATCGGCACCTTCGCAGTGATGTATGTGCTGGGCTACAGCCTGGACAATATCTCGCTGATGGCTCTGACGCTGTGCGTAGGCTTCGTGGTCGACGACGCGATCGTAATGCTGGAAAACATCTCGCGGCATATGGAAGCCGGCAAGAGCCGCCTGCAGGCCACTCTCGACGGTTCCAGGGAGATCTCCTTCACGATCTTGTCGATGACGATTTCGCTCGCCGCCGTGTTCATCCCGGTATTTTTCATGGGCGGCATCGTCGGCCGCCTGCTGCATGAATTTGCGGTGACGATCATTGCCGCGGTGCTGATCTCGGGATTCGTTTCGCTCACGCTCACGCCGATGATGTGCGCGCGCATACTCGAGCCGCAGCACCGTGCCGCTCACGGGCGTCTGTATCTGCTTTCGGAGCGCGGTTTCGAGGCGCTGCGCCGGGCCTACCAGACCACGCTTGAGTGGTCCTTGGCGCACGCTCGGTTCGTGCTCATCGCTTTTTTTGCGATCACGATCGCGACCGGGATACTGTTCGTGCGCATGCCGAAAGGCTTCCTGCCCGCCGAGGATACCGGCCAGCTCTTTTGCTTCACCGAAGCCGCGCAGGATATATCGTTCGATGCGATGGTCACCCTGCAGCGGCAGGTCGCCGAGATCGTGCGCAGCGACCCCAATGTCGAAGGCGTGATGTCGTTCATCGGTGCGGGCGGCAACAATCCGTCGCTCAATCGGGGCCGCCTATTCATTACCCTCAAGCCGCGGGCCGAGCGGGTGGCCGCCGACGAGGTGGTACGGCGCCTGCGGCCGAAACTCGCGCAGCTGATGGGCATCAAGGCGTTCATGCAAAACATTCCGACCATTCGCATCGGCTTGCTGACCAAGAGCCCCTATCAGTACATCTTACGGGGGGCCAGTACCGAGGAGCTGTACCACTGGGTGCCGATCATCGAGAACCGGCTGAAGGCGATCCCGACACTGGTAGACGTTTCCAGCGACTTGCAGATTTCCCAGCCGCAGGTGCGCGTCGAAATCGACCGAGCCAAGGCGTCGGCGCTAGGCATATCCGCGCAGCAGCTCGAGGTCGCGCTCGGGGCGGCCTATGGGTCTCAGCAAGTCTCGACGATCTACACCGCGACCAACCAATACTGGGTGATCCTTGAAGTGGAGCCGCGCTATCAGACCGGCCCCGCAGTGCTGCCGATGCTCTATGTGCGTTCCTCGAGCGGAGCCCTGGTGCCCATCGATGCCGTGGCGAAGCTCTCCTACGGCGTTGGCCCGCTCACTGTGAGCCACCAGGGCCAGCTGCCGTCGGTTACCGTGTCATTCGACCTCAAACCGGGCGTTTCGCTGTCGCAGGCGTTCAGTTCCATCCGCCAAGCGATGCGCGAGCTCCAGGTGCCGGCAACCCTCAGCGCGAGCTTCTCCGGCACCGCGCAAGCATTCGAGGCTTCGCTGCAGGGCATGGGCGTGCTGCTCGTGCTCGCAATTGTCGTCATTTATCTGGTACTGGGAATTCTGTACGAGAGTTTCATCCACCCGCTGACCATCTTGTCCGGCTTGCCGACGGCCGGACTCGGCGCCCTGCTCACTCTGCGCGCGTTCGGCATCGATCTGAATATGTACGCATTTGTCGGCATCATCATGCTGGTCGGAATCGTCAAGAAAAACGCCATCATGATCATCGATTTCGCGATCGAGGCGCAGCGCAAGGAAGGCAAGGCACCATACGATGCGATCTACCAGGCGTGCCTGACCCGCTTCCGCCCGATCATGATGACGACCATGGCGGCGCTCATGGGCAGCCTACCGATCGCGCTTGCCTTCGGAGTTGGCGGCGAAGCGCGCCAGCCGCTTGGCCTTGCCGTCGTGGGTGGACTGCTCCTTTCACAGGTGTTGACGCTCTACATCACCCCGGTGATTTACCTGTACTTCGAGCAGCTGCAGCAGTGGTACACGGAGTACCGCAAGTCGCGCAGCGCACCGGCGATCGTCAGCGGCGCACCGATTCCGGCGGGACCGCACGCGCCGCACGAATCCGCGTAGCTAGATCGAGAACTCGATCAGGAAGGGGCCGCGCCGGCCGCGGGCAAGCGTAAATGCGTCGGTAAAAGCTTCCAGCGTCTCCACGCGCACGGCCTCGACGCCCATCCCTTCGGCAAGCTTGGTCCAGCGGATTTCCGGACGCGCGAGGTCGAAAAGCTCGTTCGATGCCGGCCCGGGCTGCGCGCCGACCGCGGCAAGCTCTCCCTGCAGGATCGCGTAGCGCCGGTTCGCGAAAACCACGTTCACCACGTCCAGCTTCTCGCGCGCCTGGGTCCAGAGCGCCTGCAGCGAGTACATGCCAGCCCCGTCCGCCTGCAGGCACACGACCTTGCGATCAGGACAGGCAATCGCCGCGCCTGTTGCCGCGGGAAACGCGTGCCCGATGGCGCCGCCCGTGATCTGGATCCAGTCGTGCGGCGCGGCGCCCCAGGTAAGCGGGAACAGCGCGCGGCCTGAAGTCACGGCATCTTCGGCAACGATCGCATTCTCGGGAAGCAGCGCAGCGAGCGTCAGGCCGAAGGCCTCGGGCTTGAATGGTCCGCCATGCAGCTCCGGCTTGGCTACATCATCGCGCACAGGCGCGTCGCGCGGCGCGGACAGTTCGTCGGCAAGCGCTTCGAGCGCGCCGACGATGTCCTGCTCCGCGGTCGCGAGCGTATGCACCGTGCAGTCTTTCGGCCACAGAGCCGAGGGTTTGCCCGGATAGGCGAAGAAGCCGACTGGCGCCTTCGCTCCCGCAAGTACGAGGTGTTTTGTCCCCTCCATGACCTTCAGCGCGGCATCGACGACGTAGGGGATCCGATCCACGGGTACGCGGCCGCGGCCGCGTACCATGCGCGGCACCTGGGTAGGCGTGCGCAACTTGGCGCCGGTCACGTGCGCGATCCGGTTCGCCGCGCGCAGGCCGGGTTCGCTCAGCGCAGCGCCAGAAAGCACCAGCATCGCTTGAGAACCGGAGCGCATCGCGCGCGCGATGTCCTTGACTGAATCCGGCATCACCATGGCGGGAGCCGGCGGCGGGAGCGGCTTGCCGGGCTCGCTGCCTTCGTCCCACGCGCAGTCCGCGGGCAAGATCAACGTCGCAGTTCCGCCGGGCGGAGTGCGCGCAGCCTGGACCGCGGCGGCAGCGTCGGCGCCGACGGCGCGCGCGCTCGTACAGGTGCGCACCCAGGACGACACGGTGCGCGCCAGTCCCTCCGTATCTGCGGTCAGCGGCGCATCATAGGCCCGGTGATAGGTCGCGTGGTCGCCGACGATATTGACGATCGGTACGTGGGCGCGCTTCGCGTTGTGCAGGTTGGCGATCGCGTTGCCCAAACCCGGCCCGCAATGGAACAGCGTCGCAGCCGGCTTGCCGGCCATGCGCGCGTACCCGTCGGCGCAGCCGGCGACCACCGTCTCGGCCAGGCCGAGCACGCAGCGCAGGCCCGCGACGCGGTCCAACGCAGAGACGAAATGCATTTCCGAGGTGCCTGGATTGGCGAAGCAAGTATCCACGCCGGCCGCCACGAGCGTGCGGGCAAGACTTTCGGCTCCGTTCATGGCTGGAATGCTAGCATCGTGGGGAGCCGGAATACCCGGCGGAGAATCGATGCATGGCCGCCCACGAAACGCGCAACATGGCTCTGTTCTGCGACTTCGAGAACGTTGCGCTCGGCGTGCAGGACGCAAAGTACGAGAAATTCGACATCAACCGCGTGCTAGAGCGGTTGCTGCTGAAAGGGTCGATCGTCGTCAAGAAGGCCTACTGCGACTGGCAGCGCTACAAGGAATTCAAGGCCGGCATGCACGGCGCTTCCTTCGAGCTTATCGAGATCCCGCACGTACGCCAGTCGGGCAAGAATTCGGCCGACATCCGCATGGTAGTTGACGCGCTCGACCTCTGCTACACCAAGGGGCACGTCGACACCTTCGTGATCATAAGCGGCGACTCCGATTTTTCTCCGCTGGTCTCCAAGCTGCGCGAGAACGCGAAAGTGGTGATCGGCGTCGGCGTCAAAAACTCGACCTCCGACCTGCTGATCGCCAATTGCGACGAGTTCATCTACTACGACGACCTGGTGCGCGAAGAGGAGAGCAAGCGGCGCGCCGCCAGGAAACGCAAGGAGACCGGCTCAACCCCTGCCGGCGGCGAGAAGCAGCAGGAAGCCTTCGACCTGGTGATCGAAACGCTGCAGGCGCTGATCGCCGAGCGCGGCGAGGGCGAGCGCATCTGGGGCTCGATGATCAAGCAGGCGCTGAAGCGCCGCAATCCGGGATTCAACGAGTCCTATTACGGCTTCAAGGCCTTCTCCGACCTGCTGGAGGAGGCCGAAAAGAAAAAATTGGTGACGCTCGAGCGCGACGAGAAATCCGGCGGCTACCTGATCCGCCCCGCCGGCCGCGCCTAGCCAGCCTAGTAGGTCTTGTAGGGCAGGAACTTGCCGGACATTTCGATGTGCACCCGGTCGCCCTTCTCGTGCGGCTCGCGCGAGATGTTCATCGAGAAATCGATGGCGCTCATGATGCCGTCGCCGAATTCCTCGTGGATCAGCTCCTTGATCGTGGTGCCGTAGACGTTGACGATTTCGTACATGCGGTAGATCAACGGGTCGGCGGGCACCGCAGTCGGCAGCGAGCCCTTGTAGGGCACCATCTGCAGCAGCAAGACCGCGTCGGCGGACAGGCCGAAGAGCTTGCCCACGATCTGCGCCTGCTTCTTGGTCATCTGCATCTGCCCCAGGCAGGCGGCAGTGGTCCATTCCTTGGATTGGCCCACCTTCTTGGCTACATCGGCCCAGTGAATACCCTTGGTCACCTTGCGAAAGGCGATCAGGTCGGTCACGTCTTCGCGTTTCATGCGTCGGCCTCCCAACGTCTCAGGTTGTGAAAATATAAAGCCTGTCACGTGCATTTCCTGTGCCAGCGATTCGGCTGGGAAAACGGGGCTTGCCAGCCATGCGCGGCACAGACATGGTGCGCAAAAATCCTCCCGCACCACCGCAAGGCGCGCCTGCACCAGAAAATCCAAACTAGGGATTGAGTTGCTGGTAAACCGCGTTGGCGATCTTCAGCAAATCGTCGGTGCCAATGTCCGTGGAGGACAGCGCGTAGCCGAGCTTGCGGTCAATCCAGTAGAACACCTTCACGTTGCCTTCGGCTGCGTAACGGAACGCGGTTTCCTGGCTACTGGAGGCGTTCGCGCGCACATAGAGCGTAATGCGGGTGCCCAGCTTGTTCTGGTACATGAACTGCGCGACGGGAGCCGGCGCTCCCGCGATCCCCTCGCCCGGCAGCAGGCGGCCGCCGACGAGGGAATACCCGATATCGTCGAGCTTGGGCGCGTGCAGCGGCGCGCCCAGGCGCTTGGACAGCCAGGCGACCAAGTGCTGTTCCTGGTCGGCTCCGACCTCGACAGGGTGGCGGACCTCGGGCGTATAGACGGCGTGCGCGATCGCCGCACGCTTCACGAAGCCGGGTACTTCAGCCTGCGGAGGTACGCTTGCAAGCCGGACATGCAGCTGCCAGCCTGCGAGCACGCCTACGCCGAGCCCGAGCGCGACCCAGCTGGCAGCGATCGCCAACCCATGCCAGCGCCTGCGCGGCGCGCGCAAGTACTTGGGCACCGGCTCCTGGAGAACCGGGTCGTAGAGCTGGTGCAGCCCCTGCGAGAGCGCTTTCAGCTCGGGGTCATCCAGCGGGGCGTTGTTCTCACTCATCTTTCATTTCACGATCTTCAGTTGTTTGCTGCCCCCGGGCGGCAGTCCGGAGAGCATCGCACGCAGCTTTTCCCTGGCACGCGCCAGCCGCGACATCACGGTACCGATCGGGATGCCGAGCGTGCCGGCCGCCTCGTCGTAGCTCATCTCCTCCAGCGCCACCAGCAGCAGCACCTCGCGCTGATCCGGCGGCAACCGCCGGATCGCCGTATCCAGGTCGCGCAGCACCAGCGTATCGGTCTCTCGCAGCGGCTGCGCAAGTTCCGGCATCTCTTCATCCAGCGGCGCGGTAGGTCGCAACGCGCGCAATTGGTTTACGTAGACGTTGTGCATCACCGTAAACAACCAGGCCCGCAGGTCCGTGCCGCGCCGATAGAGATGCAGTTTCGACCAGGCGCGCTCCAGCGTGTCCTGCACCAGGTCGTCGGCGGCGATGCGGTCTCCTGCCAGTGCCCGCGCGTAGCGCCGCAGTCGCGGGATCAGTTCGACGATGCTGTCCGCGTCATTCATAGGGAATAACAGTCTACCCGCGCCGCTATTCCCGCAATTATCTGTTATCAAAAGTAAAAGCCCCGCGGGTTTGCCGCGGGGCTATCGGGGAAAGCGCGGATTGGCTATTTCTCGCGGAAACTGTCGTGACAGCCGCCGCAGGCCTTGGCGACGCCGCCAAACGCGACTTTGACGCCAGCCTCGTTCTTTGCGCGCGCAGCCGCGCCGAGCTTGGCGGTCTCGGACTCGAGCAGGTCCCCCGCTGCCTTGAACTTCGCCGTATCGGTAAACACCTCAGGCTTGGTCTTGCTCTTCTCGCCCTTGGTGCTGGGATCAAAACCATCCCAGGGCATGCGTGCGAGATTCTCGAGGAACGTCGCGTAGGTGGCGACGACATCTGCGTCGTAGGGGCGGGCGCCTTTCAACATGGCGCCGATCGGGCCGAGATACTTGCCCTGCAGGATCATGGCGGCCTGGCGCTGCTTCACCAGCACGTCGGGTTTCGCCTGCGCGTACGCTTCAAGCGAGGCGCCGCCGAAAACGGCCGCCGTCAAGGCCGCAGCCAACAGTTTATTTTTCATCCTCTTCTCTCCTTAGAAAGGTCGTTTGACGATCAGGTAGACGATGACGGCCGCCGCTGTCAGAAAAGCCAGCGCCAGCCACGAACTCGCAAAGCGCGCGGCGCCCCCAGGATCGGCCTCCGCCGGCAGTCGTTTGACGCCGGTGAGCATTGCGCCGATCAGATTCTCCTTCATGAAGCCCGCGTGATACAGAACCGCGACCACATGCAGGCCGGCCAGCAGCAGCAGCAGGTTGAAGTTCCAAGTGTGCAGCATCGACAACTGGTCGGAAGTCGCCTTGCTGACCAGCGCCGCAAGCGGTCCTTCCGACAGGAGGTCGTCGTTCGCGAACAGCCCGCTGCCCGCCTGAAACAGCAAGGCGAGGAGCAATACGAGCACCATCCAGCCGCCTAGCGGATTGTGCCCCGCGTAGGGAGAGGGCTTGCGCGCAAGCAGGTGCCTGACGCATTCCGCGCAGGCCGACGGGCCGGCGAGGAAGCTGGAAAAACGCGCATAGCTGCTGCCCGCGAATCCCCAAATTATGCGGAACAGGATCAGCGCGAGGACCGCGTAACCGGCGCGCATGTGCCACTCCATCCATTCGCTGCCGGATTTGCCGCTGAAGAACATGAAGGCGAACAGCAACACCAGCACCCAGTGGAACAGGCGTACCGGCAGGTCCCAAACCTTGATCTGGATTTCCCCGGCCTTCATGCATCCTCTCCGCTAACAGTCGCGGCGGGACATTATTCCGGGCATCCCGGCCTAGCGCAGGCCGGCGGCGTACTCGGAAACCGCTTTGATCTCGCGATCTGTCATGCGCGCCGCAACGGCGCGCATCATGCCATTCGGGTCGTTGGCGCGTGTCCCGGCCCGGAAGGCCATGAGTTGCGCTTCGACGTATTCCGGGAATTGCCCGGCAATGCGCGGATACTGCGCCGGTATACCCACGCCCGCGGGACCGTGGCAGCCCGCGCAGGCCGCGACGCCGGTGGCGAGGTTGCCCCCGCGGTAGATTTTCTGCCCGAGAGCCGCGAGATCCTTGTCTTTCGCCGCCGCCGGCTTCAGCTTTTGCCCGGCGTAGAACGCCGCGAGGTCGTTGATGTCGGCCGCAGAAAGGTTGGCGGCCATGCCGGCCATCACCACGTTGTCGCGCTCCGCCTTTTTGGCGCCCTGCGGCTTGAAATTGACCAGTTGCTTGTGCAGGTACTCGGGGTACTGCCCCGCGAGCTTTGGATTTGCCGCGATCTGGCTGTTGCCGTCCGCGCCGTGGCAGGCAGCGCAGACTTGGGCAGCGATGGTCTTGCCCTTATCCGCATCGGGTTTCGCGGGGGCCTGCGCCGCGGCACCTAGGGGCCAGATCGCGGCGCAGGAAACCGCAGCGCCGACAATGGTCGCCAACAAACGGGTCATGCGGCAGCTCCCTGATAATTCCCGTGGAAAGCCGCGATTTTATTAGAATTTCCGTCTTTCAGCACTGCCTTCGACCCTTGTCCGCCATCCAGCATGCGCGCTTCCTCGCTTCCGCCGCCTCGGTCGCGGATTTCCCTCCCGAAACGGGCCCGGAGCTCGCTTTTGCCGGACGTTCCAACGTCGGCAAGTCGAGCGCCCTGAACGCTCTCGCGGGCCGCAAGCGGCTGGCTTTTGCCAGCAAGACGCCGGGCCGGACACAGACCATCAATTTCTTCGAACTTGGCGAAGCCGGCCGGCTCGCCGACCTGCCGGGCTATGGCTATGCCAGCGTTTCGCAGGCCCTGCGCGCAACCTGGGACGACTTGATCGGCGGCTACCTTACCGGGCGCAGAACGCTGGTCGGCGTCGTCGTGCTGATGGATGCGCGCCGCCCGCTGACGGACAACGACCGCAAATTTCTCGAGTGGCTGCGGCCGGTCGAGGCCTCGCGCCTCATCCTGCTGTCGAAAGCGGACAAGTTGCCGCGCGCCGAACAGGCAAGGACGCTGGCGCACACCTGCGCGGCGCTCGACAAGGCCGCGATGACTTCGCAGGTGGCGCTGTTTTCCAGCAAGAGCGGCGAAGGCGTCGAGGCCACGCGGAACCTGCTCGATACTTGGCTCGGAAATAAAAAACCCCCGGAAAAGGGGAACTAAACCGGGGGCGGAAAACACCCCGACTTGGGATCGGGGCAACCCGCTCAGGGAGGTGAAGCGGGAGACGACTTTCATCGTCTGAAGGTAAGATTGCCAGCTGCGGAAAAAGTTCCAATCCCGCCATATGCATGAAAACTCCCCAATAATCATATGAATATCCACGGTTCGTTTCCTTCGGTACGGATGCGGCGCATGCGGCGGGACGAGTTTTCGCGCCGGCTGATGCGCGAGACCGTGTTGAGCGCAGACGACCTGATCTACCCGGTGTTCGTCCTAGACGGGAAAAACCGTACTGAAAAAGTGGCCTCGATGCCGGGCGTCGAACGCCTTACCGTGGACCGCCTACTACCGGTGGCCGAGCGCTGCATGAAATTACGCGTGCCGGTGATGGCGCTGTTCCCCGTGATCGACCAGAAGCTCAAGTCGCTCGATGGCCGCGAAGCTTTCAATCCGAAGGGGCTGATCCCGCGCGCGGTCGGTGCGCTGAAAAAAAACTTCCCAGGGCTCGGCATCATGACCGACGTGGCGCTCGATCCGTATACCTCGCACGGCCAGGATGGCGTGATCGACAAATCGGGCTACATCTTGAATGACGTCACGCTGGCGATCCTGGAAAAGCAGGCGCTCGCGCAGGCCACCGCCGGCGTGGATATCGTGGCCCCCTCCGACATGATGGACGGCCGTATCGGCCGCATCCGCCAAGCGCTGGAAATCGCCGGCCACATCCATACCAAGATCATGGCGTATTCAGCGAAGTACGCCTCCGGATTCTACGGGCCGTTCCGCGACGCCGTCGGGTCGGCGAAAAATCTCGGCAAGAGCGACAAGAAGACCTACCAGATGGATCCGGCGAACTCCGATGAAGCGCTCTGGGAAGTCGGCCTGGATCTCGCCGAGGGCGCCGACATGGTGATGGTGAAGCCGGGCCTGCCTTACCTGGACATCCTCCGCCGCGTGAAGGACGAGTTCAAGGCGCCGACGTTCGTCTACCAGGTCTCGGGTGAGTATTCGATGCTGCGCGCGGCGATTGCCAACGGCTGGTTGCCGGAAAGTTGCGTCCTGGAATCGCTCGTCGCCTTCAAGCGCGCCGGCGCGGACGGCATCCTTACCTATTTCGCCCTCGAGGCCGCGGCCGCCCTGAAGCGCCAGGTCAGTTCCTGATCTGACCGTCCTTGCTGATGAATGTCAGTTCCACGTAGGAGCTGCCATTGTGGTTGGTCGGGGAGAACGAGACCGTATAGCCGCCTGCGTCATAGTTCGACATCGCGTCTAGGGCTCGCATGAAAACCTCGCGTGTCGGCTTCGGCCCCGCGCGCTTCAAGCCTTCCACGAGGACCTTCGCGCCGATATAAGCCTCGAGCGAGGTGAAGGAAAAATCCTTCTTGCCTGTCAACTTCTCCATGGCGGCGCGATATTCGACAACCACCGGGAGCGTACCGTGGTTATACGGAGGCACGTCGACCGCGATGACGACACCTGGGCCCTCCTTGCCCAGTGCATTGGCAAGCGGGCTCGCGCCGGGAAACGAATTGCTCGCCATCTGCGCGCCCATTCCAGACTTGACGGCCAGCTTGATGAAGTCCGCGGTTGCCTTGTAAAGCGTGGTGAGGATGACCACGTCGGGAGAGCCCTTGGCGACTTCCTTGACGCCGGCCTCGATATCGGGTTTGGCTCGATCCTTGAAGGCCGCCTTCGATACCGTTTCATAATTCTGCTTTTTGAGCGCGCGGTCGACCGCAGTCAGGTTTTCGCGGCCCACCGCATCGTCGTAATACACGATGGCAAAGCGCTTCACGCCCAATGGCGCAAAATGGCCGACGATCTTCTCCAGTTCGTCGGCATAGCTCGCGCGAACGTTGTAGACGAACTTATTGAACACGCGCATTGGGTCTGCGCCGGTGAAGGGATGCAGGAACGGCACCTTGTACTGCTCCACGAAGGGCAGCGCGGGACGGGACAATGTGGCGCTGGCATAGCCGAACAGCGCGAATACGCCCTGTTCCTCGATCAGTTTCTTGGTATTTTCGCCGGCCCGTTTCACGTCGTTCGCATCGTCTAGCGTGACCAGTTCGAGCTTGCGGCCATGCACGCCGCCGGCATCGTTGACTTTCTTGAAGTAGGCAAGGGCTCCGTTGCGGATGTCCTGGCCGAGTTGCTGGTTGGCGCCCGATAGTGGCGCCGACTGGCCGATGACGATCGCGTTTGCTGCGGGCGCTTGTGCAAGGGCGCCGCGCGTGCAGAGGGCAAAGATCACCCAGGCCAGCCCGCCTCGTAGGTTCATAGTCATAGGTATCGGATTATGCCTTGGCGGAAGCCTGCCGAACTCAAGGCGCGCCCGCGAGCTTCAGCGTGCGCAGGAAGCGTTCGGCGCTCTGATAGCCGATTACGCGCAGGTCCTTGAGTTCCCGTCCCTGCGCGTCGAAAAAGATGATTCCCGGCGGGCCAAAAAGATAAAAGCGCTTAAGCAGCGCTTTGTGCTCCGCCGTATTGCCGGTGACGTCGGCTTGCAGGAGCAGCATGCCGTCCAGCTTCGGCCTGATGCGCGCATCGCTGAAGGTCAACGCCTCCATCTCCCTGCAGGACACGCACCAATCGGCATAGAAATCCAGCATCACCGGCTTGCCCGGCGATTGCAGTTTCTGCTCGAGTTCGGCGACAGTCTGGATGCGCACGAAGTCGGTACCACCGGCCGCCGGCCGCAGCATCGGCCACACCATCCAAGCCGCCACGGCAAGCAGCAGGACGCCGAAGATGTGCTTCACGCGCACCATCCAGGGCCCTGACTTCGGTAATAGCGCGCCTTCCGAGACGCCGACGACCAGCAGCGGTATTCCCATGCCGATCGCCATGGTGAATAGCGCAGCACCGCCGAGCGCCACATCGCGCGTCTGGCTGATGTAGAGCAGCGCGCCGGCGAGCGGCGCGGCAACGCAGGGGCTGACGATGATCGCAGAGAGCACGCCCATGCCCGCGACCGAGGCAAGTTTTCCGCCACCGATCCGGCTGTGCGCCGAATTGAGCGGATGGTGCAGGAATCCCGGCAGCTGCAGTTCGTAAAGGCCGAACATCGACAGTGCGAGCACGACGAAGATCAAAGCGAAGGCGCCCAGCACCCACGCGTTCTGCAAGGCCGAGGCGAGCAATGTTCCCGACCAGGCTGCGGCGATGCCCGCTGCCGCATACGCTACCGCCATACCGAGCACGTAGGCGAGCGACAGCGACAATGCGCGCAGCTTGCCGAGATTCCTGCCTTCGCCGACGATGATGCCGGAGAGGATCGGCACCATCGGCAGCACGCAGGGCGTGAAGGAGAGCAGCAAGCCGAAACCCAGGAAGCTTGCCAGCACGAGCAGCGGGCCACCGGTCTGGAACAGGCGGGCGATCTCGAAATCGCTCACCTGCGTCGTGAACTCCGCGCGACCGGCATCCGGGGGACGGGATTGGGTTGCGCGGAAGGAAGCGAGCTGAATGGTGGCCTTGCTGTCCATCGGGATGTAGCACACGCCGACGTCCGCGCATCCCTGCGAGGTCACGGTCAGCCGCAGCGTCTCTTCCGCGTCCTCCACGGGCAGACGGATCGCCACCTGCTTGCGGTAGATCTCCATTTCCCCGAAGAACTCGTCCTTTTTGCGCGTGCCGGGCGGGAACTGCGGAATGCCGATCCGCCCCTTAGAGCCTGCGTCGACCGCGAATTTGAAGCGCTCCCGGTACATGTAATAGCCGTCCGCGATCGCGAAGCTCACTTCCACCGTGCGCGCATCGAGCGCGCGCGTGGTCATGTGGAACGCCTTCTCGGGTTCGAGCAGATCGGCCGGGTCCGCCGCGCGCGCGGTTCCGAGCAAAGTCAGCACCAGAAGCAGGATTCGGATCATTTCCCGGGGGTCGTTTCCGCCAACAGCCAGTCCAGGTAATCCGGCAGGCCGCGCTCGATTGGGACCGCGATGATCTCGGGTAGTTCATAGGGGTGCCCGGCCCGGATCGCGGCTTCCAGGGCGGGGTAGCTCTCGGCGGCCGTCTTGATCAGCACCGGATATTCCTCGTCATGCTGTATGTCGTTCTTCCACCGATAAACTGACCGGCACGGCGCAAGGATGTTGACGCAGGCGGCGACGCGCTTCTGGATCAGCATGTCGGCGAGCCGCTCCGCGGCCGCGCGGTCAGGCAGGTTGGTCAGCACCAACAGCGCGCTCATGCTCCAGGCCTTCCTCTACCGTCGGATAGCGCAAGCGCACGCCCAGGGTGCGCTTTAGGCGCGTGTTGTCCAGCCGCCGCGATTCGTTCATGAAGGAGAACATCTCCGGCGGCATGCGGGCGGCTGCGTCGGCTCGCGCGATGCGCGGCGGGGGCGGCAGGCCGTTCCGTTCGGCGACCAGATCGAACCACTCGCCCATCTTCAGGCGGGAATCGTCCGATGCGTTGTAAATCCCGGGCGGCGCGTCATCTTCCAGTGAACGGACGCAAATGGCCGCCAAGTCGTCGGCGTGAATATGGTTCGTGTAGACGTCGTCTGCGTCACGCAGTACCGGCGTGCCCGCCCGCAGGCGCGCTAGCGGCAGCCGGTCCGTCGAATAGATGCCGGGCGCCCGCAGTACGGTGAGCGCGACGTCGCGCGCACTGCACCATAGTGCAAGCCGCGCCTCCGCATCGGCACGGCGAATCGCGCGGGCGCTTTGCGGATGAATCCGGCGGGATTCATCTACCAGCGCGCCGTCGCAGTCGCCATAGACCCCACTGGTGCTGATGTAGACGAAGCGGGTTGGTAGAATCCGCCTGCCTTCCAGCGCGGCGAGCAGATTCGCCGTGCGGGTGTCTGCAGTACCGGAGGAAGGCGGCGGTGCGCAATGCAATACTGCGGCGGACGGTTCGAGCGCAGCAAGGCTTTCGGGCCGGTCGAGATCGATTCCATTCTTGCGCGACAGGAGACTGATTTCGAAGGTGGATTCGAGCGCAGGCGCAGCGCGGCGCGCGATATCGCCATAGCCGGCGATTAGCAGGTGTTTCATCGGCGACATTGTAACGACATGAAAAGTAGCGAGATGCATACCGTCACTCTGCAACCAAGCGGTCATCAGTTCCAGGTCGAAGAAGGTGAAGCGGTGCTCGCCGCCGCCCTTCGCCAGGGATTTCTGCTGCCCTACGGCTGCAAGAACGGCGCCTGCGGCAGCTGCAAGGGGAAGATCGTTTCCGGCACCGTGGACTACGGCGTCTATCAGGCAAAGACGCTGACCGACGAGGAGAAGGCGCAGGGCAAGGCGCTTTTCTGCCAGGCCAAGCCGCTGTCGGACCTGGTGCTGGAAGCGCGCACCATCGGCGCGGCCAAGGACATCCAGGTCAAGAAGCTGCCCTGCCGCGTACAGAAGCTGGAGCGGCTTGCGGAAGACGCGATGCTGCTGCAGATCAAGCTGCCTGCAAACGAGAAGCTGGTATTCCTCGCCGGGCAGTACATCGACTTCCTGCTGAAGGACGGCAGCCGCCGCAGTTTCTCGCTGGCAAATGCCCCGCACGATGCGGAACTCGTCGAATTGCACATTCGTCACGTCGCCGGCGGGCAATTCACCGACCATGTCTTCAACAAGATGAAAGAGCGCGACATCCTGCGCTGCGAAGGTCCGCTCGGTACATTCTTCCTGCGCGAGGAATCGGAAAAGCCCATCGTCTTCGTCGCCTCGGGCACGGGATTCGCGCCGATCAAGGCGGTGATCGAGCACATGTTCCACAAGGGCATCAAGCGGCCCGCGACCCTCTACTGGGGCGGCCGGCGGCCCAAGGACCTCTACATGAACGCGCTGGCGGAAAAGTGGGCCGCTGAGCATCCGGGATTCAATTATGTCCCGGTAATTTCAAACGCGACGCCGGAAGACGGCTGGAGCGGCCGCACCGGTTTCGTCCATCGCGCCGCGATGCAGGACTTCCCGGATCTCTCGGGACACCAGGTCTACGCCTGCGGCGTGCCGGTGATGGTCGACGCGGCGCGCAAGGACTTCACCGCCGTGTGCAAGCTACCGGAAGACGAGTTCTACGCCGACAGTTTTACGACCCAGGCCGACGTCGTCCCGCCTCAGGCGGCTTCGCCCAGGTAGGCCTCGCGTACTTTCGGGTTCGCGAGCAATTCCTCCGCGGCGCCGGCCAGCGTGATGCTGCCCGATTCCATCACATAGCCGCGCCCCGCGACTTCCAGCGCGAGGCGCGCATTCTGTTCGATCAGCAGGATGGTGACGCCCTGGCGCGCGATCTCGCGCACGATGTCGAAAATTTTTGCTACGAGCTGCGGCGCGAGGCCCATCGAAGGCTCGTCCAGCAACAACAATTTCGGCCGCGCCATCAGCGCGCGACCCATCGCGAGCATCTGCTGCTCGCCGCCCGAGAGCGTGCCGGCGGTCTGCGCGCGCCGTTCCTTCAGCCGCGGAAAGGTTGCATATTGCCGCTGCAGGTCGCGCGCGACACCATCGTCGTCGCGCGTGAACGCACCCATCGAAAGGTTCTCTTCCACCGTCAGCTGCGCGAATATGCCGCGCCCCTCGGGAACCATCACCAGCCCTTTTCGCGGCAACTCATGCACCGCACTTGTTGCCACATCGACGCCTGCATAGTGCACGCTGCCCGCACGCATCGGCAGCAGCCCGCAAATTGCGCGCAGCGTCGTGCTCTTGCCCGCGCCGTTGGCGCCGATCAGGCAGACCAACTCCCCCTCATCCACCTGCAGATCGACGCCCTTCACCGCGCGGATGCCGCCATACCCGACCTCGAGTCCCTTGATCTCAAGCAGCATGGGAGGCGCCCAAATAGGCTTCAACGACGCGCGGGTCGCGCTGGATCTCGACAGGTGGACCTTCGGCGATGCGTTCGCCGTAGTCCAGTACCAGCACGCGGTCGCAGACGTTCATCACCAGGCGCATGTCGTGCTCGATGAGCAGAATCGTCGTGCCATCGCGACGAATGTCTTGCAGCAGCGTGCGCAGGGTCAACGTCTCCGAGGCGTTCATGCCCGCCGCCGGCTCGTCCAGCGCGAGCAGCGCCGGCTCGGTGGCGAGCGCGCGTGCGATCTCCAGCCGGCGCTGGTCGCCGTAAGGCAGATTGCCTGCGGCCTCGTTGGCGCGCGCGCGGATGCCGACGTAGTCCAGCAGCTCCAGCGCTCGGCGCTCGATCGCGTGTTCCTCGTCCATGGTGCTGCGCATCCTGAGGACTGCGCCGATCACGCCGGCGTGCGTGCGCACGTGCCGCCCGATCATGACATTCTCCAAAGCGGAGAGATTGGCGAACAGGCGGATGTTCTGAAAGGTGCGGGCGATGCCGGCACCGGCGATCTGGTGCGGTTTCAGCTTCTGCAGATTCCTCCCGTTCAGCAGGAAAATGCCGGCGTCCGGTTGATAGATGCCCGTCAGCAGGTTGAACAGCGTCGTCTTGCCTGCGCCATTGGGTCCGATCATGCCGTAGATGTCGCCGCGCGCGATCGTGAACGACACTCCGGAGAGCGCCTGCACGCCGCCGAAGTGCTTGCCGACGCCCTTCGCTTCGAGCAGCGGCGTCACGGGGGTCACGATGCGCGGTCCTGCGTCAACTCGCGCTTGCGCACAGCCGACGGCAGCAGCCCGGCCGGGCGGAACAGCATCACCAGCACCAGTGCCAGGCCGAAGATCAGCATGCGGATCACTTCAGGCTCCACCAGCGTGCGGCCGAACAATGCGCGCTGGGCCGGCTCCACCGTCCAACGCAGGATTTCGGGCACGAACGCGAGCAGTACTGCGCCCAGGATCACGCCGGCGATGTTGCCCATGCCGCCCAGCACTACCATCGAAACCACCATCACTGATTCGACCAGCACGAAGCTCTCCGGCGAGATGAAGCCCTGGATCGCGGCGAACATGCCGCCGGCGACGCCGCCGAAGCTCGCGCCCATCGCGAAGGCAAGCAGCTTCATCGCCGTGGTGTCGATCCCCATCGCGCGCGCCGCCACCTCGTCCTCACGGATCGCCTCCCAGGCGCGCCCGATGCGCGAATCCTGCAAGCGGACGTTGACGACCACGATCGCCAGCATCAGCGCGAGCAGGAGGTAGTAGTACTTCATCGGCCCGCTCACCACGATCCCCAGCATCGAATCGCTGCGGGAGAAGTCGATACCGCCGATGCGCACCGGGTCGATGCCGGCGATGCCCTGCGGGCCATGCGTGATATTTACCGGCTGGGACAGGTTGTTCAGGAAGATGCGCACGATTTCGCCGAAGCCGAGCGTGACGATCGCGAGATAGTCGCCGCGCAGCTTGAGCGTCGGCGCCCCGAGCATCACGCCGAACAGCGCCGCCACGCCAGCGCCGATAGGCAGGATGACCCAGAACGGCAGGTGCAGTCCGAATTGGGGGCTCGCGAGCAGGGCGTAGGCATAGGCGCCTACCGCGTAGAAAGCGATGTAGCCCAGGTCCAACAGGCCGGCGAAACCCACTACGATGTTTAGACCCAGCGCGAGCAGCACGTAAAGCAGCGCGTAGTTGGCGATACGCACCCAAGCCGTACCCGCGTACGAGAGCGCGAAGGGCAACAGCAACAGGGCGACGGCCAGCATGGCGATGCCCGCTTTCACCCACCTGCCGTCTTTCCTCACGCCCGATCCCCGACGCGCTCGCCGAGCAGGCCTGATGGCCGGAACACCAGTACCAGGATCAGCACGACGAAGGCGAATACGTCCTGATAATTGGAGCCGAACAGAATGAAATGACCACCGCCAGCGCAACTCCCGGCGGGACCGAGCCCGTAACGGCAAAGATCGGTAAGGTCGCCGATGTAGCCCGCTCCCAGCGCCTCGACCACACCGAGCACCAGACCGCCGGCCATTGCGCCGGGAATGTTGCCGATGCCGCCGAGCACAGCCGCA
Organism: Burkholderiales bacterium; assembly: GCA_035499575.1. Classification (GTDB taxonomy): domain Bacteria; phylum Pseudomonadota; class Gammaproteobacteria; order Burkholderiales; family SG8-39; genus RBG-16-66-20. Next base: position 46,805 of record DATJYN010000026.1, read on the forward strand.
GCGAAGGCCTTCAGGCCGAGCGTCGATCCCATCGTGTACTGCGCGACGCCATAGTAGGTGCCGACCATCACTCCTGCCACTGCACCCAGCGCGGCGCCGATAACGAAGGTCGCGGCGATGACGCGGTTGACGTCGACGCCCATCAGCCGCGCCACCTGCGGGTTCTGCGCGGTGGCACGCATCGCCCTGCCCAGCCGCGTGCGGTATACGAGCAACGCGAGCCCCGCCATCATCGCAAAGCACAGGCCGATGATGGTGAGTTGCACGCCTGTGATCTGCGCGCCTAGGAAACCGTAGGTGGTAAGCGGGATGATCTGAGGAAACGCAAGAACGTTGCGGCTCCAGACCAGCATCGCCAGGTGCTGCAGGATGATGGAAACGCCGATTGCGGTAATCAGCGGCGCGAGACGCGGCGCATTGCGCAGCGGCCGGTAGGCCAGCCGTTCCATCGCGTAGCCGACCAGCATGCACACCGGGACCGCGCAGCCCGTGCCGATCAGCACGACCGCGAGCGGCGGCAATCCCGCGGCAGCGAGCGCGTTGATCACCGTGAACGCTACCATCGCGCCGATCATCACGACTTCGCCGTGTGCGAAGTTGATCAGCTGGATGATCCCGTAGACCATCGTGTAGCCCAGCGCCACGATGGCGTACACGGCTCCCAGCGTCAGCCCGTTCACCAGTTGCTGAACGAAGATGTCCACGGCGGCCCGAGACTAACAAAAAAAACGGCACCCGAAGGTGCCGTCTGCATCCGCCGCCGGCGGAGATGCGCTACTTCTTCTCCTCTGCCTTTGGTGCTTCCTTGGCAGGCTCGGCGGCAGGCGCCGCAGGCGCGGGTGCGGCCGCCTTGATGAATTCCTCGTAGGGGACCGTCTGGCCGGCCTTGATGATCGCGACCGGGACGAGCTTGCCTTCCTTCATCGTAAAGATCGTGATTTCGGCGTCCTTGCGGTCGCCTTTCTCGTCGAACGCGATCTTGCCGGTGGCGCCCTTGTAGTCGATCTTGGCCAGCTCAGGCAGGTACTTTGCCGGATCCGCGGAATTCGCCTTCTTCATCGCCTCGATCAGCAGGTTCGCTGCATCGTAGGTGAACGGCGCGTAGATGATCGGGTCGACGTTGAATTTCTTCTTGTAGGCGTCGAGGAACTTCTTGTCCGCGGCCTGCGGCGGAATGCCAGCCTGCGAGCAGAGCAGCCCCTCAGCCGCGGCGCCGGCCAGCTTTGGCATTTCGTCGGTGCAGGCGCCGTCGCCGAAGGAGAACACCGCTTTTATGCCCAGTTCGCGCCCCTGCTTGATCAACGGCCCGCCGGTCGCGTCCATGCCGCCATAGAACACCGCGTCCGCATTCTTGCCTTTGACTTTGGTCAGGATCGCCTTCCAGTCCGTGGTCTTGTCGGTGCCCTTCTCGCGCGGCAGCACTTTGACGTTGGCTGCTTTCAACGACTTCTCCACCTCGTTGGCGAGTCCCTCGCCATAGGCGGTGGCGTCGTCGATGATCGCGACCAGCCTGGGCTTCTTGGTCGCCGCGAGATAGCTGGCGACAGCCGGGCCCTGTTGATCATCGCGCGCCACCACGCGGAATTGGCCCTTGAATCCCTGCTCGGTGAGTTTTGGGTTGGTGGCCGAACCGGAAATCACCGGGATACCTGCGCTGTTGTAAATCGGCGAAGCAGGGATCGAGGTGCCCGAATTCAGGTGGCCGACGACGCCGGCAACCTTGGCGTCCACCAGCTTCTGCGCGACCGTGGTGCCGACTTTCGGGTCGGCCTGGTCGTCTTCCGCGACCAGGACGAACTTCGCGTCCTTGCCGTCGATTTTGATTTTGGCCTCATTCGCTTCGTCGATCGCCAGGCGTGCGCCGTTCTCGTTGTCCTTGCCCAGGTGGGCGATGTTGCCGGTCAGCGGGGCGACATGTCCGATCTTGATTTCGATCGACGGCGGGGGCGGCGGCGCCGCCTCAGCGACGGGTTTCTTGGGCTCTTCCTTGCCGCAGCCGATCAGGCCGACTGCAACGGCGAGCAATGTCAATGCGAGCTTCGAATTCTTCATGGGCTTCTCCCGGAAAACGGCGCGCCAATGATACTGCGCCCGCTGGAAATGGAAAGGGCCGGTTACCCGGCCCCCGTGAATTTGCGGCGCGCTACTGCTACTTGATGGACAGTACCCAAGCCACCAGCGCCTTGATATCGGCATCCGGTACGGTGGCATTCGGCGGCATCGGCACCTGGCCCCAAACCCCCGAACCGCCTTTTTTCACCTTTTCAGCGAGCTTGGCCGCGGCGTCCTTCTGGCCGGCGTACTTTTTCGCCACGTCGGCATAAGTCGGACCGATGGTCTTCGTGCCCTTGACCACGTGGCAAGTGGTACACAGGTACTTCTTGGCCAGTTCTTCGTTCGCCTGCACTGGGAGCGCGGCGCTCAGGATCAGCGCAAATCCGGAAAGAATCAGTGATTTCATGGGGTTCCTGTCTGGTAGGCCTGTGCGAATGCTACCCTTAGATCGGCGCGAGGGGAATAACGTCGCGGCTCGGCCAAGCGTTGACAGCTTCGATCAGTCTTCCGAGTCGGTAATCGCGCCCCTGCTCGCCGTGGACACCAAGCGCGTGTACTTCGCCAGCAGGCCGCGGGTATAGCGCGGCTTCGGCGCCTTCCACTTCTTACGACGCGCCGCTATCTCCTTGGCCGGCACGTTCAGTTGGAGCAGTAGCTTTTTCGCGTCGATGGTGATCGAGTCGCCTTCCTTCACGAGTGCGATCATGCCGCCGACGTAGGCTTCGGGCGCGACGTGCCCGACAACCATGCCCCAGGTTCCGCCGGAGAAACGCCCGTCGGTGAGCAGCCCCACGGAATCTCCAAGACCCTGGCCGATCAGCGCCGAGGTCGGCGCCAGCATTTCCTGCATGCCCGGGCCGCCCTTCGGGCCTTCGTAGCGGATCACGAGCACGTCGCCGGGCTTGATCTTCTTGGCGAGGATCGCCTTCATCACAGCCGGCTCAGATTCAAATACGCGGGCCGGCCCGGTGATCGAGACTTTCTTCAGGCCCGTGATCTTCGCCACGCAGCCCTCGGGCGCGAGGTTGCCTTTCAGGATCGCGAGGTGGCCCTGCTTGTAGATGGGCTTCGACCACGGCCGGATCACGTCCTGGTCCTTCCTCGGCTCGGCGGGAACGTCTTTCAGCATCTCGGCCATGGTCTTGCCGTGGATGGTCATGCAATCGCCGTGCAGCACGCCATTCGCCAGCAGGATCTTCAGCACCTGCGGCACGCCACCGGCACGGTGGAAATCCACCGCGACGTATTTCCCCGAAGGCTTCAGATCGCAGAGTACCGGCACCTTGCGGCGCACGCGCTCGAAATCATCGATGGTCCATTTGACCTCCGCCGCGGAGGCGATCGCCAGGAAATGCAGCACTGCGTTGGTCGAGCCGCCGGTGGCCATGACCAGCGCGATCGCGTTCTCGATGGATTTGCGCGTGATGATGTCGCGCGGCTTGAGGTTCCTGCGGATCGCCTCGACCAGCACCTTCGCGGACTCGGCCGCCGAGTCCGCCTTCTCCCGGTCGGGCGCAGCCATCTGGGAAGAACCGAGCAGGCTCATGCCGAGCGCTTCGAACGACGAGGACATCGTGTTCGCGGTATACATGCCGCCGCAGGCACCGACGGAGGGACAGGCGTTCTTCTCGATGCCGATGAAATCCTCTTCGCTCATCTTGCCGGCGCTGTAGGCGCCCACCGCCTCGAAAGCCGAAACGATGGTGAGGTCGACGCCCTTCCACTTGCCCGGCTTGATGGTACCGCCATAGACGTAGACGCCCGGCACATTCATGCGCGCAAGCGCCATCATGCCGCCGGGCATGTTCTTGTCGCAGCCGCCCACCACCAGCGCGCCGTCCATAGCCTGGCCGTTGACCGAGGTCTCGATCGCATCGGCGATGACTTCGCGCGACACCAGCGAATATTTCATCGCCTCGGTGCCCATGCCGATGCCGTCGGTGACGGTCGGCACGCCGAATACCTGAGGCTTGGCGCCTGCCGCCTCGAGCGCGGCCATCGCGCTATCGACCAGCGGCTGGATGCCCGCGTTGCAGGGATTCATCGTCGAATGACCGTTGGCCACGCCGACAATCGGCTTGTCAAAATCCCCGTCCCGGAAGCCAACCGCGCGCAGCATGGCGCGATTGGGCGAGCGGGCGGGACCCGCGGTGATGAGCTTCGAGCGGCGGTTGTTGGATTCAGCCATGGAATTTTCCAGTCGTAGAAAGGGTGCGCTGGGGCGGCGATGATAGCAGCCGCCAAACCCCCAGCGCGAGCAGCGCGCCTGCGAAGACGAGTGCGAAGCCCGCCAGATGGTAGGTGTGGAGTTGCTCGCCTAGGGAGGCGATCGCCAGCAGGCTCGCGAATACCGGCATGAAGTGAATGAATACGCCCGCGAGCACCGGGTCGACGCGCTCGGCGCCATAGCTGTATGCCAGCGTGCCGGCCTGCGTGGGCCCCGCGGCGATGTACAGGATCGCGAGCAAGGTACTGCCGTCCAGCCGCGGCACGTTGGCGAGCAGCGCGAGCGGGACAAGGATGCGCCAGTGCCCGCGCAGCGCGGTCGCGATCTCGCGCCACTGCGCCCAGGTCAGCGGCGCGAGGATCGTCAGGGCAACGAGCCAGCGCAGCCAGGACAGCGTGATCGGCGGCACGTCGTCCCCGACCAGGCGGCCCAGCACGGGATTGGAGCCCCACAGGGCCGCCGCTCCGAGCAGGGCAAGGTATGGCAAGTAGCGCATGACGCCAGACTAGGCGCCGCGGGACGGGCGATCCAATACAATTGCGCTTTCTTATTGATACCTATAACGCATGAATATCCCGGAAACGTGGCAATTGAGGTATTTCATCGCGGTTGCCGAAAAACTGCATTTCGGCCGCGCCGCCACGGCGTTGCACATTTCGCAGCCTCCGCTGTCGCGTGCGATCCGCGCACTCGAAGAGAGCCTCGGCGTGAAGCTGTTCGCGCGCACCCGGCGGCGCGTCGAGCTCACACCGGAGGGCCGGCGCCTGCGCGAGGAAGCGCAACGCGCCCTCGGCCAGCTCGAGCATGCGGCGCGCGAACTGCGCGACATGGCCGCGGGTGTCTCGGGTCGGCTGCGCATCGGCTTCGTCTCGCTCGCCGACTACGGCGTGCTGCCGGACCTGCTGAAGAACTTCAAGGCGGCACGGCCTGGCGTCGAGCTCGCGCTGCGCGAGATGCTGTCGCCGGAACAGGCCGCCGCACTCGCCGCCGGGGAGCTCGACTTCGGCTTGCTGTTGCCGCCGGTCGCCGGCACGGACTTGGACCACGTGGTCGTGCAGCGGGAGCGTTTCGTGGCCGCGCTGCCTGCGCGGCACCGGCTTGCCCGCCGGCGCGGTCGGCTGGCGGTGCGCGGGCTCGCGCAGGAGTCCTTCGTCATGGCGCCACGCGAAATCGCTCCCGGGTTGCACGACATCGTCGCAGCGCTCGCTGCACGCGCCGGCTTCGCTCCGCGCGTGGCGCAGGAAGCGATCCAGATGCAGACCGTCGTAAGCCTGGTATCGAGCGGCCTGGGCGTCGCACTGGTGCCCGCGTCCGTCGCCAACCTCGGCCGACGGGGCGTCGTCTACCGCGATATCGCCGACGCCCATCCGCGGCTGGACTTGTGGCTCGCATGGCACCGGGGCACGCTTGGCGCCGCCGCCCGCGAGTTCGTGCTGCACGCACGCCGCGTTGCACGCTAATCTTCGCACCGGACCATGCTCACGCATCCGAACTTCGACCCTGTCGTGTTCTCGCTCGGCCCGCTGCACGTGCGCTGGTATGGGCTCATGTACCTGCTCGCGTTCGGTGCATTCTGGTGGCTGGGCACGCGCCGCATTGATGCGGGACGGGCACCGGTCACGCGCGAACAGCTCGATGACCTCCTGTTCGGCGGCATCGTCGGCGTGATCCTCGGCGGGCGTCTCGGCTACGTGCTGTTCTACAAGCCGGGCTACTACTTCACCCACCCGTTGGAGATCTTTGCCATCTGGCAGGGGGGCATGTCTTTCCACGGCGGATTCCTGGGCGTGCTCGCAGCGATGGCTTTCGTCGCCTACCGCCAGCGCGTCAACTGGTGGGACCTGATGGATTTCGTCGCGCCGCTGGTGCCGATCGGCCTGGCCGCGGGGCGCTTCGGCAACTTCATCAACGGCGAACTCTGGGGGCGCGTTACCGATGTCCCGTGGGGCATGGTGTTTCGCGGCGCAGGCGACCTGCCGCGCCATCCTTCCCAGCTCTATCAAATGGCACTCGAGGGATTTACGTTGTTCGCGCTGCTGTGGTGGTTCTCTTCCCGTCCGCGGCCGCGCATGCAGGTATCTGCGCTGTTCCTGGTCGGCTACGGCACCTTCCGCTTCATCGGCGAATTCGCACGAGAGCCGGATGCTTTCCTGGGTTTTCTCGCCTTCGGCCTGTCGATGGGCCAGTGGCTTTCATTGCCGATGATCGCGGCGGGAATCTTCCTTTGGATTCGATCGTCCCGGCGGTAATCTAGGCGAGCGCTAGTTCCAGCGCACGCGCGACGTGCATCGCCTGCCGTTGGGCTCCATGCTCGATCTGGTGGCGGCAACTGGTGCCATCGGCGACGACCAACGTATCAGGCGAGGCCTTGCGCACAGCGGGCAGCAAGTCCGCTTCGCCCATCTTCATCGAAACGTCGTAGTGCTCCGCTTCATAGCCAAAGCTGCCAGCCATGCCGCAACAAGAGGACTCGACAGTCTCGACTTTGAGATCCGGCACCAGCCGTAGCACCTTCTCTACGGCGCCCATCAGGCCGAAAGCTTTCTGATGACAATGCCCGTGCAGCAGCGCCGCCGCCGCAATCGGCTTCAGCTTAAGATTCAGGCGGCCTGCGTCCGCTTCGTTTGCCAGGAATTCCTCGAGCAGGAAAGCCTGCTTCGCTACGGCGTCGGCACCCGGCAGCAGCACGCTGTACTCATCGCGTAAGGTCAATAAGCAGGAAGGCTCGAGCCCGATCACCGGGATGCCGCGTGCAACCCAGCGCTGTAGCGCGCTCAGCATGCGCCTCGCCTCGCTGCGTGCCTCATCGACCAATCCGGCAGATAAAAAGGTGCGTCCGCAACACAGCGGCCGGCTGCCGCTGCGCGGCTGGGCTGCGTGTACGCGGTAGCCCGCGGCCTGCAGCACGCGAATGGCAGCCCTGGCATTTTCCGGCTCGAAGTACCGGTTGAAGGTATCGACCAGCAGGACTACTTCGCGTTCGCCGCTCTTCGGCCAGGGCCGGTCTATGAAATGGTCGCGCCGCCAGGCGGGCAGCGGCCGCTGGTCGGCGAACCCGACGAATTTGCCCAGCAATCCAGTAGCCAGGTTGGCGAGCGGCGCCGCGGCGGCGGCCATCGGCGCATAACGCGGCAGCCAGGCGATCGCCCGCTCGCGCAATGTGAGGCCATGGCGTTCGCGATGGTGTGCCCTGAATTCTATTTTCATGCGCGCCATGTCTACGCCGGTAGGACATTCCCGCTTGCAACCCTTGCAGGACACGCACAGGTCCAGCGCCTCTTTCACCTGCAGATCGGGGTCCGATGCCAGTTGCCCCGAAAGCGCTAGGCGCAGCGTGTTGGCGCGGCCCCGGGTCAGGTGCATTTCGTCGCGCGTCACGCGGAACGACGGGCACATGGTGCCGGCGTCGAACTTGCGGCAGTGGCCGTTGTTGTTGCACATCTCCACGGCCTTATCCAGGCCGCCCCACTCCGACCAGTCGAGTGCCGGCGCGGGCACTTTTGCCGCGTAGCCGGGCTTGAAGCGGAACAACGACCTGTCGTCCATCTTCGAGGGCGCGACGATCTTGCCGGGATTCATCAAGCCGCGCGGGTCGAGCCAGGTCTTGATCTCCCCCAGCGCCGCGGTCAGCCGCGGTCCGAAGAAGGGTGCGATCCATTCGGAACGCACCAGGCCGTCGCCGTGCTCGCCCGAGTAGGCGCCCTTGTACTGCTTCACCATCGCGCAGGCTTCCTCGGCAATGACGCGCATTTTTTCGGCGCCATCCCGGCGCATGTCGAGCACCGGCCGCACATGCAGCGTGCCGACCGACGCATGCGCATACCAGGTGCCGCGCGTGCCGTGCTTCTCGAACACTTGCGTCAGGCGGTCGGTGTACTCGGCGAGATGCTCTAGCGGCACAGCGCAATCCTCGATGAAGGAAACCGGTTTGCCGTCGCCCCTCATGGACATCATGATGTTGAGGCCCGCCTTGCGCACCTCCCACAGCTCCTTCTGCCGCTGCGCATCGGTGATCTCGGCCACGCTGCCGGGCAGCCCAAGGTCGGACATCAGCTGGACGAGGTCTTTCAGCTTTTTCTGCTGAACGGCGGCTTCATCGCCAGAGAATTCCACCAGCAGGATCGCGTCAGGTTCGCCCTTGATGAATGCATCCACCGTCTTGCGGAAGGCCGCGATGTCGCGCGCGAGGCCGATCATGGTGCGATCCACCAGTTCCACCGCCGAGGGCCCGAGCTTCACGATGTGCTGGGTCAGGTTCATTGCGGTATAGAACTTCGGGAAGTGCACGACGCCGAGCGCGCGCGCCTTCGGCAGCGGCGAAAGCCTCAAATGCAGCTGCTCGGACCAGGCAAGCGTGCCCTCGGAGCCGACCAGCAGGTGAGCGGCATTGGCATGCGGAGGTCCGAGGTGATCGAGGTTGTAGCCGGCGACCTTGCGCAGAACCTTGGGAAAGCGCGCGGAGATTTCTTCTTTTTCTCTTTCATACAAGGATTTCAATTTCCGGAGAAATTCGAGATATTCAGGCGTTCCCCCGGTTTCTTCCATCGCGCCGAAACGCCAGCGCTTGCCTTCGACGGTTACCGCATCGATGGCGAGAACGTTATGCACCATGTTGCCGTAGGCGATGGAGCGAGAACCGCAGGAATTGTTGCCCGCCATGCCGCCGAGCGTCGCCTGCGCGCTGGTCGAGACGTCAACCGGAAACCACAGGCCGTGCGCGCGCAGCTTCGTGTTCAGGGAATCGAGAACTATGCCCGGCTGAACAACGGCGACCCTGTTTTCGATATCGAGCTTGATCACCTGGTCGAGATATTTCGTGTGGTCGATGACCAGCGCCGCGCCGACCGCCTGGCCGCACTGCGAACTGCCGGCGCCGCGCGGCAGGATCGGCATGCCCTGTTCGGCCGCCACGGCGATCGCTACGCGCGCGGCCTCTGCGGTACGCGGCACTACCACGCCGATGGGCTCGATCTGGTAGATCGACGCGTCGGTCGAGTAACGTCCGCGCGATGCGGCATCGAACAACACTTCGCCGTCGACCTCGCGACGCAGGCGTTCCGCGAGCCTGGGATCCCCGGCTCCGGTTGCGACAAGCTTGACCGGGAACGCAGGCGCGCGTGGCGGGAACACGGGCGCGTTCATGCCGCTTGGGGTTGCGCCGCGGGCAGCGCGGCGAACACGCTGGCGAGCTTGTGGGCCAGATGGTTGGAGAGCAGCGCCTTGATGCGCTTGACGTCCCGCGCGCCCAGTGCGGCGAGTATCTCGTCGTGCTCGCGCACCGCCGCGTCCCAGCGTTCCTTCGACAGGTTCGCCATGTAGCGCGCGCGGCGCACGTTGCCGTTCATCTGCCGGTAGGTGTTGTAG
>DATJYN010000027.1:0-10464 GCA_035499575.1 Burkholderiales bacterium
GCCCTGCTCGATCGCCGTGTAGCAGTTGGCGACCGTCTGCGCCTCCACGCCCTGCGAAGCGTCCACCACCAGGATCGCGCCTTCGCAGGCCGACAAGGACCGGCTCACCTCGTAGGAAAAGTCGACGTGCCCGGGCGTGTCGATCAGGTTAAGCAGGTAGGTTTCGCCGCCGCGGGACTTGTATTCGAGTGCCGCAGTCTGCGCCTTGATGGTGATGCCGCGTTCGCGCTCCAAGTCCATCGAATCGAGCACCTGGTCGCCCATTTCGCGCTCCGACAGCCCGCCGCAGAGCTGGATGAAGCGATCCGCCAGCGTCGACTTGCCGTGGTCGATGTGCGCGATGATCGAAAAGTTTCGGATGCGGCTCTGTGCCATAAGCAAAGAGGGTGCCGCAGCACCCTCCGTAAAGCCGCGATTTTACTGTAAAAACCGGGATCGCCGCCGCGCCCTCAGCCCTTGTCGGTCAGCCCGTTGACCGTGACGAAGGCCACCGAGTCGCCGCGGCGCACCTGCAGGGTAATCACCGCGTTCTTGTCCAGGCCGGCGAGCAGCTTGTTCAATTGCTCCACGCTGCGCAGTTCGGTGTGCTGGCCCTTGTGCACCAGGCTGACCAGCACGTCGCCGCGCCGGACTTCCGCGCGCGCATCCGGGCGCACCTCGGTGACCACGACGCCGTAGGACAGCTTCATGTCCTCCTTCTGTTTCGCGCTCAATTCGGACACGATCAGGCCGAGGCGGTTCGCGGCGGCGGCCACCGGCTTCTGCGGCCGCGGCGCCTCGCGGTCGGCCAGGCGGTCTTCCTCCCATTCGCCCACCGTGATGCCGAAGCTGCGCGGGGCGCCCTTGCGCCAGACTTCCACCTCGACCTTGCTGCCGGGCCGGATGGCCGCCACGAAACGCGGCAGGTCGCTCTGCACGTCAATCTGCTTGCCGTCGAACTTGGTGATGATGTCGCTCGCTTCGACGCCTGCGCGCTCGGCCGGGCTGCCCTTCTCGACGGAGACCACCAGCGCGCCGCGCGGCCGGTCGAGGCCGAACGACGTCGCCAGGTCCTTGGAAACTTCCTGGATCGCGACGCCGATCTTGCCGCGCGACACGCGGCCCTTGGTCTGCAGTTGCGTCTGTACGTCGAGCGCGACGTCGATCGGGATGGCGAAAGCGATGCCCAGGTAGGTGCCGGTCGGGCTGAACAGCCGCGAGTTTATGCCGACCACCTCGCCGCGCATGTTGAACAGCGGGCCGCCGGAGTTGCCGACGTTGATCGCAACGTCGGTCTGGATGAACGGCACCAGGTTGGCGTCCTGCATGATGCGTCCCTTGCCGGAGACGATGCCCGCGGTCACGGTGTTCTCGAAGCCGAACGGCGCGCCGATCGCGACCACCCATTCGCCGACCTTCAGCTTGGACGGATCGCCCATTTTCACCGTCGGCAGCGGCGCCGTGGGCTCGATCTTGATGAGCGCGATGTCGGTACGCTTGTCGGTGCCAATCACCTTGGCCTTGTACTCGCGCTTGTCCGTCAGCTTGACGGTGATCTCGTCGGCGCCTTCGACCACGTGCTCGTTGGTGAGAATGAAGCCGTCCTTGCTGATGATGAAGCCCGAACCGAGCGAGCGGCTCTCCTGGCGCGGGCCCTGCTGCGTTCCGGGCTGCGGGCGCTGCGGCACGAAGCGGCGGAAGAATTCCTGGCCCTCCTCGCTCTCGATGCCCGGAATCTGCGGCACCGCGAGCCGGCGCACCACCTGCGTGGTGCTGATGTTGACCACGGCGGGACCCTGCTCCTCGACCAGCCGGGTGAAGTCCGGCAACTGCGCGCTCGCCTGCGCGGCGGCGGCGAGCGCGAATACGGCAAACCAGGACCTGATCCAGTTCATTCCCTGCACTCCCTGACGCTTGACGGTTACTGCTGCGGCCGCCGGTATTCCACCTGGCTGGCGATGCGCTGCACGCTCGCCGCAGGCGCCTCGCCCACGACGGTCACAATGTGGTTGGCGACTTCCCGGGTGTAGATCTGGAAGGCGCCCAGGCTCGAAGGCCCCGGCCGCACGGCCTCGCTGCGGCCCGCCATCGGCTCGATGAACACCGACACCGCGGCCATGCCGTCGGAATACACCATCTGCCCGACCGGCCGCGATTCGCCGAGCTTGCGGGTCACTTCCGTGACCTTGCGGAAGCCCGGCAGTTCGGCGTTCACCGACCAGCCGGCGCGCGCCAGGTCGGCGGGCGCCACCGCGGCGTCCTCGATGCGCCAGCGCTGCGCCGCATGGCTGGCGCGCACCCGGTCGCGCGGCACGTTGCCGATGGTGAATTCAGCGAAGGTGAACTGCTCGATGATGTTGCCCTTGCGGTCGACCGTGCGCGCCTTGAGCAGCATGCCGCTGCCGGCATCGGCCCACAGCTTGTAGCCGTAGCGCAGCTCGTCCTTCGGCGTCAGGACCACAGCCTCGCAGTCGTGGCCCGCGATGCGCCGCGATTCGCCGCGCGTGACGGTGTAATTTTGCGCAAGGTCGGCGATCTGCGCCGGCAGCACTCCTGGAAACGCGCGCTGGTCGACGCGCCGTTCCACCTTGACGATCTGGCTCTCGGGCAGGTAGCAGCGCACCGTGTCGCGGGTGCGCACGATCTCGCGCGGTATGCCGTCCAGCACTTCGACGCGCTCGATGTCGCCGCCCGGCCCGGTGCGGCGCGTGATGCGCGAGGTCTCGGAGCGCTCGCCTTGCTGGTAGACGAAGGTGCCCGTGTAGGAAAGCTTCTCGGTCGCCTGGTAGATCCGGCGCAGCAGGGCCATGCCGTCGGCGGCCTGCGGCTGCGGCTGGGCGGCGCACAGGCCGCTGCAGAACGCGAGTGCGAGGCCGAAGCCGCGCATCATCGACGCGCGCCGAGCGTGTTTGTGGAAACCGTACGCACGTAGGGCGCAATGCCCTGCAGGGAGTTGCGGGGTGAATAGCCCTGGTGCGCCAGCAGGTAGTCGTTCGCCGTGTCCGGCGGCGCGACCTGCGCTATTTCAGCCGCCGGCGCACTCTGCGGCGCGGCCTTGGCGAGCTGCGGCTCATCCTGCGGCGCGAATGCCAGCCAGCCCACCAGCATCACCGCAGCGAGGCTCGCCGCGGCCGAAAGCGCCCAGACCGGCGCCTGCGCGAACGGCCGCTGCCGGCGCGCCGGCGCCAGCACCGTGGGTTCCTGCGCGATCCTTGCCGCCACGCGCGCGGCGAAGCCTTCCGACAGCATCGGCATGGCGCGCATCGAATCGCCGATCAGGTTGTAGCGGCGCCAGGCGGCGCGCGCCTCGCCTTCGTCGCGCAGCGCAGCGAGCGCCGCGCCGGTCTCGTGCTGCCCGAGTTCACCGTCCATCAATGCCGAGATCTTCGCTTTCATCACCACCTCTTGTCCCGCGCCGCATCCAGCAGCGGCTTCAACCGCTCGGCGATCGCCTCGCGCGCCCGGAAGATCCGGGAGCGCACCGTGCCGATCGGGCAATCCATCAGCTTCGCGATCTCTTCGTAGCTCATGCCCTCGAGCTCGCGCAGCTGTATCGCGCTGCGCAGTTCCTCGGGCAAGGCTTCGATCGCTGCGTTCACGGTGCCCGCTATCTCCTTCGTCAGCAACAAACTCTCCGGCGTATTGATGTCGCGCAGCAACTCGCCGCTTTCGTAACCTTCCGCTTCTTCCGCCTCGATTTCCGTCGAGGTCGGCGCCCGCCTGCCCATCGCCACCAGGTAATTCTTGGCGGTATTGATGCCGATCCGATAGAGCCACGTGTAAAACGCGCTATCCCCGCGGAACGACGGCAATGCCCGGTAAGCCTTGACGAACGCTTCCTGCGTCACGTCTTCGACTTCGCCCGGATCGCGCACCAGGCGCGACAACAGGCGCGCGAGCTTGCGCTGGTACTTTTCCACCAGCAGCTCGAAAGCCCGCTTGTCGCCACGCTGCGCGCGTTCGACCAGCTGCTGGTCGATTTCCCGCTCAGACATGGCCGCCGGCTTCCTTGCCCGACATGCCTATGTGCCACAGACAGTGGCCTTTGCAAATAGTTCGGCGCAAGGACGTTCCCGGGATCATGCCGTCAGTTGCCGCGACGCCACGCTTGGCAGTTTGCCCCAGAGCACCCACAGGCGCAGCAGGCGCATCGATTCGGGCGCCAGCATGCCAGCAGCCACGAACAGCGAACGCCGCCTGGGCGAACGCAGGCGCAGCGCGACCCAATACCGTGTCACCGCAGTGCCGCCCAGAGGTTCAAGCACGGCGAATTCACCATTGGCAAACCTGCACAAGGCCGTGCCCGCCGGCTGGATCTCGATCGTCCGTGGCGAGATTTGGGCGCGCAGCAGTGCGCGATCCCAAGCGGCGGCGGCGCCCAATCCCAGTACGAGGGCCCCCAGAAGCAAGCCAAGCCAACCTGTCAATATTGTCAGGAAACAGGCTGCGGCGCCCGCGTGCGCGAGCAGGATCACTGCTGCAAAACGGTAGGAGGGAACAAGCTCTAAGCGGAAGGACCGGGGGCTGTTCAGCGCTGCGCCGATCAGATCTGCCGGAACACCAGCGTACCGTTGGTGCCGCCGAAGCCGAACGAATTCGACATCGCCGTGCGGATTGCCATCTTGCGCGCAGCGTTGGGCACGTAGTCCAGGTCGCAAGCGGGGTCCGGCGCGTGCAGGTTGATAGTGGGCGGCGAGACCTGGTCGCGCATCGCCAGGATGCTGAATACCGCTTCAACGCCACCGGCGGCGCCCAGCAAATGTCCGGTCATCGACTTGGTCGAATTGACTGCAACCTTCTTCGCGCGCCCGCCCAGCAGGCGCTTCACTGCAATGGTCTCGGCAATATCGCCGAGCGGCGTGGAAGTGCCGTGCGCGTTGATGTAATCGATGCTGTCGACATTCAGGCCCGCGTCGCGCATCGCGTTGCCCATGCAGCGGAACGCGCCTTCGCCGTCCTCGGCGGGCGCCGTCATGTGGTACGCGTCGGAAGACACGCCGTAGCCGACCAGTTCGCAGTAGATGCGCGCGCCGCGCTTTTTCGCGTGCTCGTACTCTTCGAGCACGACCGCGCCGGCGCCTTCGCCCAGCACGAAGCCGTCGCGGTCCTTGTCCCAGGGCCGGCTTGCGCCCGCCGGATCGTCGTTGCGCGTGGACAGCGCGCGCGCCGATGCGAAACCGCCCATGCAGAGTTCGGTGACCGTGGCCTCCGCACCGCCCGCGATCATCACGTCCGCCTCGCCATAGCGGATCGACTTGCCTGCCTCGCCGATGCAGTGCGTGGACGTCGTGCAGGCCGTGACGATTGCGAGGTTCGGCCCCTTGGTGCCGAGCATGATCGACAGGTTGCCGGCGATCATATTGATGATGGTGCCGGGAATGAAGAACGGCGAGATGCGCCGCGGTCCCCGCGCCTTCAGCTCATCGTGCATTTCCTCGATCAGGCGCAGGCCGCCGATGCCGGAGCCGAAATTAATGCCGAAGCGATCGGCCGTATCCGGCGCGACCGCGTTGCCGGAATCCTGCCAGGCCTGCAGGCCGGCCGCCATGCCGAAATGGATGAAGCGGTCCATGCGGCGCGCTTCCTTCGGCGACAGGTATTTCGAGACATCGAAGCCCTTCACCTCGCCGGCGATGTGGCTGGCGAGGCGCGAGGGATCGAACTGGGTGATGCGCGTGATGCCGGACTTGCCGGCGAGAACGCTTTCCCAGGCTTCCGGGATCGTGTTCCCCACCGGGCTGATGATCCCAAGCCCGGTGACGACGACTCTGCGGCGCTGCACTGTCTGGACGCTAAGCGCTCGCTCAGGCCTTGGCGTGCGATTTCACGTAATCGATGGCGAGCTGCACCGTGGTGATCTTCTCGGCGTCCTCGTCCGGGATCTCGGTCTCGAATTCCTCCTCGAGCGCCATCACCAGCTCGACGGTGTCGAGCGAATCCGCCCCCAAGTCGTCGACGAACGACGATTCCGCCTTGATTTCGGCCTCGTTGACGCCCAGCTGCTCAGCGATGATTTTTTTGACGCGCTGCTCGATATTTTCCATTGCGTGCTCCTTCCCTGTTCACAGGTTCTATTTTACCGGAATCAAGACATGTACATCCCGCCGTTGACATGCAGCACGGAGCCGGTGATGTAGCCCGCCGCCGGGGACGCGAGATAGGCGACCGCCGCCGCGATGTCTTCCGGCTGTCCGAGACGGCCGAGCGGAATCTGGGTGAGCAGAGCGGTCTTCTGCGCCTCCGGCAGCGCCCGCGTCATGTCGGTGTCGATGAAGCCGGGCGCAACGCAGTTCACCGTGATGTTGCGGCTGCCCAGCTCGCGCGCGAGCGACTTCGACATGCCGACGATGCCCGCCTTGGCGGCCGCGTAATTGGCCTGGCCGGGGTTGCCGGAGGCGCCGACCACGGACGTAATGTTGATGATCCGGCCCCAGCGCGCCTTCATCATGCCGCGCATCACGGCGCGCGAAAGGCGGAACACCGACTTCAGGTTGGTTTCGATCACTTCGTCCCAGTCGGAGTCTTTCATCCGCAGCGCGAGGTTGTCGCGCGTGATGCCGGCGTTGTTGACCAGGATATGCACGTCGCCGAGTTCTTTGAAGAGAGCGTCGCATTGCTCCGCGCTCTTCACGTCCAGGACTTTTCCGGCAACACCGCTTGCCGAGATGCGCTGCGCGCCCTCTTCACTCGTCGCCGTACCGGTCACCCGCGCGCCGTGCTTTGCCAACTCGAGCGCAATCGCCCGCCCGATGCCGCGGGAAGCGCCGGTCACCAATGCGACTTTGCCTTCCAGCATGCTCAGCCTCCCTTCACCACTGCAAGCGCCTGCTCCAGCGAGGCGCGGTCCGCCGCGGCGATGCCTTGCACGCGCGCGTCGATGCGCTTCACGAGGCCTGCGAGCACCTTACCTGGTCCGCATTCGACGACGTGCGTAACGCCCTGCTCCGCCATGGTGCGGATGGTTTCGACCCAGCGCACTGGCGACGCCGCCTGGCGCACGAGCGCGTCCTTTATTTTGACCGGATCTTTCTCTTCCCGGACGTCCACGTTATTGATGACGGGAATTTTCGGCTCCGAGAAAGAAACATCTTTCAGGTAAACCCCGAGCTTCACGGCGGCCGGCTGCATCAGGCTGGAATGAAACGGCGCGCTGACCGGCAACGGCATCGCACGCTTGGCGCCGCGTGTCTTGCAGGCTTCGATTGCGCGCGCCACGGCGCTCTTGTGGCCGGCGATCACCACCTGGCCGGGCGCGTTGAAGTTCACCGCCTGCACAGCGTCGCCCTGCGCGGCTTCGGCGCAGGCGGCGCGCGCCGCATCTTCGTCCAGTCCCAGGATCGCAGCCATTGCGCCCTGCCCATCCGGCACGGCTTCCTGCATCGACTGCGCGCGGAAGCGTACGAGCGGCAGCGCGTCGGCGAAGCGCAACGCGCCCGCCGCCACCAGCGCGGAATATTCACCAAGGCTGTGGCCGGCCACGATGGCCGGCGCCGGACCGCCCGATGCCAGCCACGCGCGATAGGCGGCAATCGCCGCGGTCACCATCGCAGGCTGCGTATTGACGGTCAGGTTCAGTTGTTCGGCCGGGCCCTCGTCGAGCAGGTTCAGGAAATCGGCGCCAAGCGCGGCCTGCGCCTTGGCGCGCGTCGCATCGATAGCGGGCAGACCCGCGTACGCCTTGAGCATGCCTACGGACTGGGAACCTTGCCCGGGAAAAACCATCGCCAGCTTCATCGGCCCCCCGTCACAGCGTCGTCGCTCACATCGTCACCAGGGAGGCGCCCCAGGTGAAGCCGCCGCCGACGCCCTGCATCATGACTTTCTGGCCGGTCTTGATCTTGCCGGCGCGCACGTACTCGTCCAACGCCAGCGGCACCGATGCAGCGGAAGTGTTCGCATGATGGTCCACCGTGACCACCAGGCGCTCCCGCGGCAGGCCCATCCTTTTTGCGGTCGCTTCAAGTATGCGCACGTTCGCCTGGTGCGGGATCAGCCAGTCAATGTCCTCCAGCTTCATCCCTGCGGCGGCAACCACCTCGCGCGCCGATTCGTCGAGCACCTTGACCGCCAGCTTGAAGACTTCCTTGCCCTGCATCTGCAGGAAGGGCGAGCCGATGATTTTTCCGCCGCAGACATTGCCTGGCACCGAGAGGATCCCCACCTGGCTGCCGTCGGCGTGCAGCACCGAGGCATGCACGCCCGGTTGCTCGCCGGCGGCCAGCACCACCGCGCCGGCGCCGTCGCCAAACAATACGGCGGTCGCGCGGTCGTTCCAGTCCAGGATACGCGAGAACACCTCCGCGCCGACCACCAGCGCGCGCTTGTGCGTGCCGGCGCGAATGAAGTTGTCGGCGGTGGCGAGCCCGTAGACGAAACCGCTGCATACCGCCTGCAAGTCGAACGCGGCACAGCCTTTCACCCCCAGCTTCGCCTGCAGCAGGCAGGCGGTGCTCGGGAAGATGTAATCGGGCGTCGATGTGGCGACGATCACGAGGTCGATGTCCGCGGCCTTGACGCCCGCCACATCCAGCGCCCGGCGGCTCGCTTCCAGCGCAAGGTCGCTGGACGCCTGCGACGCCTCGGCGATGTGGCGCTGCCGGATGCCGGTGCGCTCGCGGATCCATGCGTCGCTGGTGTCGAGTTTCCCGGCGAGCTCGTCGTTGGTGACGATGCGCGCGGGCAGGTAGCTGCCGGTGCCGACGATGCGCGAGCGAATCATGCGCTCACCCCAGCCATGCTGTCGGTGATCCGGCGCACCACGTCGTTGCGCACTTCCTCGACGGCGCGGCGCAGCGCCTGGCCGAATGCGTAGCGGTCTGCCGAGCCGTGGCTCTTGATGACGATGCCCTTCAGCCCGAGCAGGCTGGCACCGTTATAGTTGCCGGGATCCATGCGTGCCCGCAGTGCTTTCAACACCGGCATTGCAATCAGTGCCGACAGCCTGCGCAGCGGATCGCGTGAAAACTCCTGGCGCAGGAACCCGACGATCATCTTGGCCACGCCCTCGGAGGCCTTCAGCACCGAGTTGCCGACGAAGCCGTCGCAGACCACCACGTCCACCGTGCCCTTGTAGATGTCGTCGGCCTCGACGTTGCCGTGGAAATTGAGGCCGCTAGCACGCAGCAGTTCCGCCGCCAGCTTCACGGTGTCATTGCCCTTGATGTCTTCCACCCCGATGTTCAGCAGCCCGACGCTCGGGCGCTCCTTGTGCTCGACCGCGGATACCAGCATGGCGCCCATGACCCCGAACTGCATCAGCTGCTCGGGGGTACAGTCCACGTTGGCGCCGAGGTCGAGAATGTAGGTATAGCCGCCGATGGCGTTCGGTACGCCGCTGGCAATGGCGGGCCGGTCGACGGCGGGCAGCGTCTTCAGCACGAAGCGCGAGATCGCCATCAGTGCGCCGGTGTTGCCCGCGCTCACGCAGGCGTGCGCCTCGCCACCCTTCACCAGGTTGACCGCGACGCGCATCGACGAGTCCTTCTTGAAGCGCAGGGCCTTCACTGGAGGATCGTCCATCGCGACGACTTCCGCGGCGTGCTGCACGCGCAGGCCGGACCCAGCCGCGGCGCCGTACTTCGAGAGTTCGGCTTCGATCGCGTCGCGCCGCCCGACGAGGACCAGGTCCACGTCGGCATGCTCGCGCCGGAAATCGAGGGCGGCCGGCACTGTCACATGGGGGCCGTGATCGCCCCCCATGCAATCAACGGCAACGGTGATGGTCAGTCGCCCTTACCCTTGGCGACTTTTTTCCCGCGGTAGTAGCCGCTCGGGCTGACGTGGTGGCGCAGGTGCGGCTCGCCCGTGGTCGGCTCGACGGCGAGCGCCGGCGCGGTCAGGAAATCATGCGAACGGTGCATGCCGCGCCTGGACGGCGATTTCTTGTTCTGCTGTACAGCCATGTGCTGCTCCTCAAAATTGAATCATCAGTGTTTCGTACTGCCAATCAGCCCGCGCAGTCCCGCGAACGGCGTCTGCTTCGGGCTTGCCGCGTCCTTCTCTCCGCCGGCGCAGGCCGGGTGCCGCGGCGCGATCGGGATCGCCAGCAGCATTTCGTCTTCGACCAGCGCCTGCACCGACATTTCCCTGCCTGCGACGATGCTCTCGGGCCCCTCCGCATCGAGCGGTTCCGCATCCATCTCGGCCTGCGTCGCCGCTAGCAGCAACGAGACCCGTATGTGCAGCGGATATTCCAGGACACCGAGACAGCGCTGGCAGACCAACTGCAGTGCTCCGTCCACCTTCAGCCTGAGCGCCGGGCGCCCGAGTTGTTCCGGCACGCCCTGCAATTCGTAGCTGACGGAGCCCTCGTCCGAGCGCAGCACATCCCGCAGGCGCTCAAAACCGGCAACCGGCCAAACGCCTTGTAGCCTCGACGCAGACCTCGCGAATTCAAGGCCGTCGATGACCGGCTGGTGCGACATACGGGCCCGAATGGTATCATCAATGAAAATTCTCTGTCAAAACAAAGCCATGCCATCGTCG
>DATJYN010000028.1:0-3214 GCA_035499575.1 Burkholderiales bacterium
CCTGTCATGCTGCGCCGCTCGGCGCGGGAGAACGTGATCTACGCGCTGGAGGCGGCGGGCGTATCCGCTGCGGAACGCGAACGCCTGGCCGACGAGGCGCTGCGCGAGGCCGGCCTGCGCCATCTCGCCGCGAGACCCGCGCGCGTGCTTTCGGGCGGGGAGCAGCAGCGGCTCGCCCTGGCGCGCGCCTGGGCGCTGCATCCGGAAGTGCTGTTCCTGGACGAGCCCACCGCGAGCCTCGATCCGAGCGCCACGCGCGAAATCGAAAACGTGATCCAGGCCTTCGGCGCGGCCGGCACCAAGATCGTGATGGCGACCCACAACCTCGGCCAGGCGCGCCGCCTGGCGGATGAGGTCATCTACCTGCACCAGGGCCGCGTGCTTGAGCGCGCGCCGGTCGAGAAGTTTTTCAAGCAGCCGTCGACCGCAGAGGCGGCGGCATTCGTAAAAGGAGAATTGCCATGGGTTTGATCTGGAGGAGTCTGCTGGTCCTGCTGCTGGCCTTGCCCGCGCATGCGCAGGAAAAGTTCATCACCGTTTCATCCACCACGTCGACGGAGCAATCGGGCCTGTTCAAGCACCTGCTGCCCTTGTTCACCGCGAAGACCGGCATCCAGGTGCGCGTCGTCGCGGTCGGTACCGGGCAGGCGCTCGACATCGGCCGGCGCGGCGATGCGGACGTGGTGTTTGTGCACGCGAAGCCGCTGGAGGAGAAATTCCTCGCCGAGGGTTTCGGCGTGCAGCGCTTCGACGTCATGTACAACGACTTCGTGCTGATCGGGCCCAAATCCGATCCGGCGAAAGTCGGCGGCACGCACGATATCGTCGCGGCGCTGCAGAAGATCAAGGCGGCCGAGGCGCCGTTCGTATCGCGCGGCGACAAGAGCGGCACGCATTTCGCGGAGCTCGCACTCTGGAAGGCCGCCAGCATCGACATCGGCAATGACAGGGGCGCCTGGTACCGCGACACCGGCCAAGGCATGGGGCCGGCGCTGAACAGCGCGGCCGCGATGAACGCCTACATCCTGTCGGACCGCGGCACCTGGCTGTCGTTCAAGAACCGCGCCGACCTCGTCATCTCGGTGGAGGGCGACAAGCGCCTGTTCAACCAGTACGGCGTGATGCTGGTGAACCCGGCCAAGTACCCGAACGTGAAGAAGGAAATGGGCCAGGCCTTCGTCGACTGGGTGATCTCGCCCGAAGGGCAGAAGGCCATCGCCGACTACAAGATCGGCGGCGAGCAGCTTTTCTTCCCGAACGCCAAATGAAAAGCCTGCTGCTCGCGGCGGCATTCGTCGCGGCGGCGGCCGTTGCGCAGGAGCGCCCTTCCAGCGTTTCGACGCAGCTGAGCGTCGGCGGGGAGGTGCAGAACGCGCTCATGCTTTCCGTCGACGATGTGCGCGCCCTGGCGAAGCGCCGCGGCGCGGCGGAAGCGGGCGGCTACGGCGGCTTGCGCCTGATCGACCTGCTCGACGAGGCGGATATCCGGCGCGACTCGCCGCGCGCCCTGCGCCGGACCTACATCGTCGCAGCCGCCACCGACGGCTACCAGGCGGTGTTCTCGTGGGGCGAGCTGTACAACTCGCCGATCGGAGCAAAGGTGCTGGTTGCGGTCGATCGCGACGGCGCGCCGTTGCGCGACGGTGAGGGCCGCTTTGCGCTGGTGTCGCTCGCGGACGAAAAATTCGGGCCGCGGCACGTGAAATGGCTCAATCGCATCGAGGTTCGCAGGGTCGAGGAAGGGCGGCGGTAGTCGCAGGCCGGGTTTACGGTAAAGTCCGCAATTCCATGAAAATATTTGGTTTTGCGGGCTGGTCCGGCAGCGGGAAGACGACCCTGATCGAGAAGCTGATCCCGTTGCTGGTGAAGCGCGGCCTGCGCGTTTCCCTCATCAAGCACGCGCATCACAGTTTCGACGTGGATCATCCGGGCAAGGACTCCTACCGCCACCGCCAGGCCGGCTCCATGGAAGTGCTGGTGACCTCTTCGCGCCGCTGGGTGCTGATGCACGAGCTGCGCGGCGCCCCCGAGCCGTCGTTCGAGGAGCAGGTGAAGCACCTGTCGCCCTGCGACCTGCTGATCGTGGAGGGCTTCAAGCACGCGGCGATCCCGAAGCTGGAAGTCTGGCGCGCCGGGCCCGGCGAGCCGCTGCTGCATCCGAACGATCCGCACATCGTCGCCGTGGCAAGCGATGCGCAGGTGGACACGAAGCTGCCGCTGCTGGACCTGAACGACCCGCCGGCGATCGCCGAATTCATCGTCCGGCACCAGAAGCTCGCATGAACGCCGGCATGCTTTCCGTGGACGAAGCGCTCGGCCTGCTGCTGGCCGGCGCGAAGCCGGTCGCGCAAGTCGAGCAGGTGCCGACGCTGGAGGCGGCGGGGCGGGTGCTGGCGCAGGCGCAGACCTCGGCCATGGACGTGCCGCCGATGGACAACAGCGCCATGGACGGCTACGCGGTCCGCCTTTCGGACGTCTCCTTGAACGGGAAATTGAAAATCGGCCAGCGCATCCCCGCGGGATCCGTCGGCAAGCCGCTCGAGCCCGGCACCGCGGCGCGCATCTTCACGGGCGCGCCGATACCCGAAGGCGCCGATGCGGTGGTGATGCAGGAATTTTGCGTGGCGGACAAGGACGGCATCACCATAAAAAAAGTGCCCAGACCCGGTGAATGGATCCGCCTCACCGGCAGCGACATCCGCAAGGGCGGCACGGTGCTCGCCGCCGGCAAGCGCCTGCAGCCGCAGGACACGGGCCTCGCGGCGTCGGTGGGGATCAAGTCGCTGCCGGTCTACCGCAAGCTGCGGCTCGGCCTGTTCTTTACCGGCGACGAACTGGTGATGCCGGGCGAGCCGCTGGCGCCGGGCCGGATCTACAACTCCAACCGCTTTACGCTGAACGGGCTCGCTGCCGTGTTCGGCTGCGAGGTGCGCGACTACGGCATCGTGCCCGACAAGCTCGACAAAACGAGGGAAGTGCTGCGCAGGGCCGCGGCCGAGAACGACGTCATCGTGACGTCCGGCGGCGTGTCGGTGGGCGACGAAGACCACGTCAAGCCTGCGGTCGAGGCCGAAGGCTCGCTGCTGATGTGGCGCATCGCCATGAAGCCGGGCCGCCCGCTCGCGTTCGGCAGGGTAGGCGAGGCCGCCTTTATCGGGCTGCCGGGCAATCCGGTCTCGAGTTTCGTTACTTTTCTGATTTTCGTTCGGCCTTT